>NZ_JBSXOH010000090.1:0-8459 GCF_056859355.1 Cyclobacterium sp. L-R | reverse complement strand
GTGATACTTGGGAAATCTAATTTTGGATACTTCTGGCAGAGCAGTTTCTCATCTGCATCTCCTGATACATCTGCTGACGAAGCCTTTTTTTTCCATGATAAGTAAAGTTTAACGATTAAACATGGAATAAAAATAATGTATATACCTGAAAATAAGATCATTAATATAAGAAAAGTAAAAAACTTCCGATGTAGGAGGTTTTGTTCAACTTGTTTATATGTGCAGTTTTATTGCACAATATGTCCGTATTTGGTTAACTTTGTGTAGTTTTGTTTCACTTTATATATTTATGTCCATATCCTCTATTGGACTTCGAACCGCTTTAATTTCTCGGTTACTTACCTGTATATAAATTGCTGTGGCTCAATTGCTATAATACTCAAGAAGCCCCTGAAGACAGCTTATATCTGTTCCTTATTTATATATAATATTGACCTAAGAATGTCGTAACAAGATACAAATTTTGAGTATTGCCCCTCTGTAAATCGTTAAAAAATAAATTTTTAAAAACCTATCCCCCGGCCAGTTTCCGGTCAACCTAACCAAGTCCAGTAGTCAATGCGCTAATATTTTCGTGGCAATTGACCGGAACCCTTAAAAAAATAGGAAACTCCTATTGCTTAATTCTGGTATGGCATTACTCCACCTTTTGCTTGATTTGATAATTGCCACCGGGCAAATCGGCCATAAACCATTCTCCGCCTTTTTCATCGGATACCCGTTCAAAAAGAACTGAAGCCCCCTGCTCCACCACAGGTAATAATTTATTATAAGCCGGTAACCTTAACTCAGCAACTGTATTGGAAGGAATGGTAAGGCTCAATTCAACCTGCCCTGAAGTCCTTCGCCAATGACTTTTTATCATCCCATAGGGAGAGTCATGGCCTGCCTCCACCCATTCAATTTCAGAAGCAAGTGAAGGCTCAATAATAAAGCGTTTAAATCCTGGAGATTCATCAATGGGCCTGATGCCAGCTAGTCCCTTGAAAAAGTAATCTCCAATGGTACCAAACATTATATGGTTGCGAGATTGGCTCCCATCCCAATTCTGAAACATGGTATTGGCATTCAGTTCATCTACCCAATAACCCCAGCTTGGGAACGTTCGCTTGTTGGCCATTTCAAATAAGACATCCACTTGCTGATAATCCATCAATACCTGAATAATTGCCTTGGTACCGACCACCCCTGCATCGATATGCCCCTCTTTAGTGTCAATTGCATTTAGCAATCCGGCCAAAACCAAGTTCTCTTTCTCTTCAGGCACCAAACCGGTAAAAAGTGGAACGGCCTGGGAAGCCTGTCCCCCATGGTCATACCGCCCCGTTTGAGGATTAAAATAGGCTTGGTTAAAAGCCTTGGCTATATTTTTCGAAAGTTTCAGGTAAGCTTCCTGATCTTCTAATTCTCCAAGAACACCGGCCATTTTAGCTAGCAGATTACTGAAGTAGTGGAAAAAGGCTGTGGATAGAAATGGTCCTTGTGTGAGGTTTTCCAGTTGTTTGTGATCATCAATGCCAAACTTTAAGAGGTAACCCTCAGCGTTAGCTTCCAGGTAATCCACGTACTTTTTCATGTTTGGATAATACCTGGCAAGTAATAAGCTGTCTCCTGAAAACAGGTACATTTGCCAGGCTACTTCCAGAAAAGCCCCTTCCCAATGCGGCCCATAACCCCTTTCCTTATCTAGACCTTGGTTGAAGGTGTATCCCCATCCACTGGTAGGAATGATCCCCGGCAGGTCGCCACTGTCTTGCTGTTCATCTACAAAATCGTCCAACCATTTCCTGTAAGCAGGCACCATATCAAAATTATAATTCCCCATTTCCGCTACCAAAAGAGCATCACCTGTCCATCCCATTTTTTCGCGGTGTGGACAGTCAGTAGGATACCCATGGTAATTGCCCAAAAATGACCAGCGCATATTTTCCTGCAATCGATTGAACATGGCATTTGAACTTCTAAAATATCCTTTTTCAGGAAGATCGGTGTGCAGCACAGCTGCATTGATTTCTAGAAGTTCTATCTCCGGTTCACTTAAAGTGACCTCCATGTATTGAAATCCCTGGTAAGTAAAAATCGGATGCCAAGATTCGGCCCCATCACCTTTCAGGTAATACCGATCTGTTTGGTTATCTCCAGACCAGATAAATCGACTAAGCTCTTTAATATCCAGGGTACTGTCAGGATAAATCCTTTCCCCATACCGGATTTTCACCCTCGCATTGGCAGGTCCTTTAACCTTTATATTGGCCCATCCGGTAATGTTTTGACCTAAATCATACATGAAAGTACTGTCATTGATTTCCCATTGGTTTTTTGGTGAAAGGGTATCTATCACCCTTATTGGAGGCATTAACTGGGCAACCATTTCCCCCTTCGGCCCACTAACCTGGTGTGAAGTTTCCCAATTTGAATCATCAAAATCCGGCGAAGTCCAACCCTCCATTTCCTTGCCGGCATCATAGCTTTCCCCATTGTGTACACTATCAAATATTATAGGCCCATTCAAAGTATATTTCCACCTTTCATCTGTATGGATCCAAAGAGCTTTGCCTTCCGCATCCACAATTCTCAATTGCGCCCTCAAAACAGGTACGCCACGCCAGGGGGCCTGATCAAAATCCCAGGCTTCTCTGGTATGCTGGTTGTACCATCCGTTTCCTAAAACCACGCCTATCGCATTTTCGCCATTATTGAGCAATGCGGTCACATCGTGCACCACATATTTCACCGTTTTATCATAGCGTGTCATGGCAGGATCTAACACATGGTCTCCCACCTTCTCCCCATTAATATAGGCTTCATGGTATCCCAAACCGGCAATATAAAGCCTTGCTGACTGTATAGGCTGATCTATGGAAAACTCCTTACGGAAATAGGGGGCTGGCGTTAATCCAGGAATGCTGTCCTGACCATTGGTGGATGCAATCCATAAAGCTTTCCAGTCATTAAGGTCTTTAAGCCCCATCTCAAACCAGGTGGCTTGGCTTTCATAAACCGCTCCCTTTTTATCTTGAACCAAAACCTTCCAGTAAACCTTTGTTCCGGATTCCAAGGTCTTACCATCATAGGAAATCCCCAAAGAACGATCTGAATTAACCTCTCCTGAGTCCCATAGGTCTGCTTTTCCCTCTTTTAAAAACTCAGATTTTGTTGCCACCAAAATGCGATAATTTTGTTGGAAGAAGTCGGCTAACCCCTCCTCCATCTGCCAACTAAAAACCGGGTTGTCCTCCAAACCTAAGGGAGCGGTAAGGTGGTTGACTTTTAGGGCATTGACTTTATATTCTATTTTCTCAGAACAAGCAAAAGTCAGCCCGATTAAAAAAATCCAAATCAGTTGTACAGATCGTATCATATTTTAGCTTTTGTGGATAGGATCAGCGGAAACCCAAAATCTCTATGTAATTCATCTCTTCTGGATGTTCCTTTCATTCCATACCCACCATCTTAGATATCTTTTCAGCTTTCAGGGGATGTTGTGTGAGCTGTTATTCTATAATCAATGAAACTTTTTTTCCTAGCCCTAATTCTAATATTCGATAAAGTGTTGAAAGTTGAATATCACTTTTACCATTCTCGATTCTGGAGATAAAGCTTTTCTTGGTTCCTGTTTTGGTGGCAAGTTGTTCTTGAGTCATTTTGGAAATCCTTCGTTCTTCTTTGATAAGTTCACCAATGGCAAAAGCCTTGGCTTTCGCTTCAAAAGCCATTCTTTTATCTTCCCCAACTTGACCGTACCTTTTTTCAAGGTGTTGTTCAAATGTTGTAATTGAGTTACTTTTTTCCATTTTTATTTTGTTTATCCTTTTCTTCAAAATATTCAGCTTTGATTTTCAATGCTTTGTCAATTTCCTTTTTAGGGGTCTTTTGAGACTTCTTTTGGAAACCATTGAATAGCACTATCAATTTACCTTCATCAAAACAGCAAAATATTCTATAAATATTACTGCTATACGCTATCCGTATTTCATAGAGTCCATCATAAGCAGTCATGTGAGAGAAAAATTTTGCTGGAATTCTTTCAAGAACCATAATCATATAAAGGACTTCATCAATCTTGCCTTTCACTTTTTCAGGAAGCTTGTCAAAAAAATCATTAAAATAGTTCTTGTAGAAAATCAGTACCCTTTTTTTCTCCATGCTATAAAGTTAACGAATAATGGAACAAAAGAGTTATTTAGATGTGAAAATTTGCTAGGTAGTTTTCTAAAGTGTGACATGGTTCAGCCTCGAGATGGCGGGCATTAGAAGCCGAGTACTTCCAGCCTACTCCTAACTTCTTAAAGATATTGTTTATTATAGTTACTCTGAACCGGCCTCTGTATCCAATGTGATGTTATAGCGCGTATTTTTTTGTTGTCACATTTCAATAGTAATTTTGACTTTTCCTCCCAATCCTTTTTCCACTATGTCGAAGAGCGTTTTTAGCGTGAGGTTGCTTCCGTTATTTTCAACTCTTGAAATATAGGTTCTTTTTTTATCTACTAACTCTGCCAGTTGTTCCTGGGTCAAATTCTTGTCCTCTCTGGCTTTCTTCAATAATACACCGATTTTAAAGGATTCAAAATCTCTATCAAGTTCATCTCTTCTGGGTGTGCCTTTCATTCCATACACATCCTCTTTTATGTCTTTCCAGCTTTTCGTATTCATGGTTTCGTCCTTTTCTTATTTTCTGATTCTTTTTCGGAAAAGTATTGGTCCATCAACCTACTCGCTTTTTCAATTTCCTTGGGAGGTGTTTTTTGCGATTTCTTTTGAAAGCCATTTAATAAAACAACAAGCTTTCCTTCGTCAAAAAAACAAAACACCCTCCAAATATTTGAACCCAACTGAATACGGGCTTCAAATAACCCTTTCTTGGTCTTGATAGGTTTTAAGTAAGTTTTAGGTACTCTTTCCAGGGTTTCAATAGCCTCAATCACCTTATAGATTTTATTTTGAACTCTTTCCGTCTGTTTTCTCAGAAATTTCTCAAAATGGTCTTGGTAGGCTATGACTTCCCTTACTTTATCCATAGACGTAAATGTAACTTAAAAGTTACTATTTTCAAAATTTAAAATTTGTTGATGAGTAACCCCTATCGGCCTATTATTATTTGTTAAATTAAGTGTTTCGTCTCGATACAATAATCTTAACCCTGAACATGGTCCCTGAGCCTGTTGTCCCTGAGCATGGCCCCTGAGCGGAGCCGAAGGGTGCCGAAGGGTCGAAGGGCCAACAGGCAGAATGCTTGGTTATTGGACAAAGTATTTTATTTAACTTACCCCATTAATTATTTCGTTAACGATTCTCCATTTATCAGTCTTGTCCTTTTTTAAAATCATTTCACCACCCCAACCGCACTCTCCGCCACATACAAAGCCAAAACGTACAAATGCAATACTTTTATCAAAATTAAATACCGGAATACTAAAATAAACATACTCATTAGGTATTGGATTTCCCTTTTTGGCTAATATATAATTTGGAAAATCTAACTGGCTAAGCCATACTTCCATATTAGTCTCTTCTTGCTCTTTAAAAAACTGAAAATCCTTATTTGAAATAACATAGTTTGGCATATTTGATTTTAGAATTTGTTCGATATCAGGAAAAATATAAGGGGAACCCGGAGGAGGTCCGGGTGTAAATTCTTCCCATCCTTTCCTTGAAATATATTTGGGTAACTGTGCGTAAATTTCAAAATCAGGGAAGTTTTCTTGAAATAGGTTCTCCTTAATTATGACTCTTACAACTTCAACGATTTCCCTATGATGAGCATTTGAAGTACTTTCATTAAAATCGTAAAAAATTGAAATAATAATTGAAAAAGATAACGATATAAGGTAAAGAGTTTTCATATTATTTTATCCAACAACTATACACTTTCATATTTAGCTTCCGAGTTGAGTAATAAACTATACTCCAAGCACTTCGGATTATTATTCATCAAATTAAGTGTTTCGGTCAAAGAATCTAAGGGAGAGACCATATTTTTATTGGAAATGGCAATAAAATGATTTTCCAGTTAGTTCTGATTCGCATATCTAAAGATTTAGAAGCAATACAGTAAGGATCAAATAGCTTAATGGGTCAGGTATTTCCAAATGGTAAAAACAGCCTAAAACTCGCAATTAAGCCATCAGAAAAGTGGCCTTAATCATCTGAAAAAACAAAAGAGGGAAAACCATTCCTCATAGTAACCCTAATTCTCGATACGATGATCTGAACCCTGAGCATGGTCCCTGAGCCAGTCGAAGGGGACTAAGTTGTCCCAGCGTTTTCCCGAAAAATCGGAATCAAATCGCTCCCATCTACAGATAGACTTCTCGAAGATACTCTGGGTCCAAGGTTATGTATTTTAACTTACACATTTGAGCATACGCAGGTTCAGTATACATATCTGGCCAAACTCATGGCATAGCCTTTTCAATAACGATCAATACCTTGACGCTCCCACCAAAGCACCTTATGGTAGTTTGATGCTATCCCCTGTAGGACAACACCGGTGGATCGGTTCCACCATCTTATAAACAGTTGCGTAACGATTTTCAGCCGTTCGTTACTCTCGGCACACGTATGATTTCGTTGCGTGTTTAAGCATTAAAGTTAGCAAATAAATCACAGATAGAAAGTCCGCGAGGACTTTCGTAAGTAGGTGAGGACAAGCCATTGCTTATAAACATTGTTAGCAGTGGTGCTTTATATCGGTTCGGCACTTCCCCAGTTTCGATTCGGGAATACTTCTTTATTAGTCGTGTAAGAAATAGTTGTTTTATTTTTATGTGTGCTGTAAGTTTTGCAATTTGGAAGATTCTTTTTTATGCAACTTAAAACTGCTCGTCTTGGATGCTTATTATTTCCTTCGGCTGAAACTATGAACATTTTTGGTGCGAATTTCCCAATCCACTCTGTGCTAATATTTCTTCTACTGCCGTGATGTGGTAATTGTACAAAATGTAAATTTTCTGTAATAAAACCATTGTCTTCCATATCGTCAAATGCTTCAACTCCTGCATCGCTTGTTAATAAATATCTTTTACTTTTACTGTCTATTAATTCAATGACTGTAGCTGAATTGTTCTCTGGAGAAGCATCATTTTTTTCATCAACTATGGCACAAGGTTTTAATGACTCGGCAGATTCATTAACCGAAGAAAAAGATTTTGTATAATCTACTCTTTTGAGAAAATCAATGTTTGTAAAAGTTTGGACTTTATTAGTATAAAATTCTCTTGATGGGGATAAAATTTTTATTTCATCGAAATTAATGACGTCGCTTAAAGCTTCTTTCTTTTCTATATTATATTGTTCACATAGCTCATTTAATTCTTGAACTTTCTTAAAAGATTTGTAGAGGTGGTCAATATCTGCATCCTCATTTCGCATAGCAGATTTTTTAATATTTAATCTTAATTCTTCAGAAATAAATTTAACTGGGTCATTATAGATTCCATAAGTCATTGTTTCTCCAAGTTCTTTCACAATTTCGATTAAACCATTAATATGGTCGGCGTGAGGATGGCTATTAATAAAAGATATGGTTCTTTTCTTATATAAAAATGGTTCAATCCATTTTTTATAATGTTTCACAATTTTAATTCCAAATTCTTGATTGCCACCATCAAGAAAGAAAACAAAATCTTGTTCATTTGTATTTCTACCCCAAATTATTATACCATCTCCGTCTGCGACGTATACAAAATCTATAACAAAATCCATAATTTAATTATTTGAATCAATTCTTTTAGTTATATAATTAGTTTGTTTACGATAAGCGAATAAATATATAATCGCAATCAAAATCAACAATAAATACTGTTGAGTGTTTTCAGAAAAATTTAAAATGTATTCATTTATTGAAAAAAATAGTTTTGACAGTATTATCAATAAAATCATAGTTAACAGCACTCGAAATTTATTGTTTGTCTCCACTAAAATATCAAGTTTGACGTCTTCTTTATTTGCTTTAACAAACAGATGATAGTCTCGAAAGGTTATAAACTTTATCTTTTTTAAAATTGGTTCTACCGTTATGGAGGAAACTCTGCTTATTGTTAATCCTATGAAATAATATAGAAACAAGTTAACAAAAATATTGTCCTGTGAAATTTCATATTTAGTGAAATTATTTAATAAAATAGCAAATAATATTCCAGGAAGAAGATTATTGAACAAGTTGTAAGAAGATAATTTATTAAAAAAGTCATTCATATTTGTTTTGGTTAGTTCTTACTGTTTTTTTTACATTACCGCGTAGAGTAGAGCCTGATAGCCTACCCTATTTAATTACCTATAAAGATAATAATAAGCAGTAAACTATCAGCGCCCCCTCAATGCTATTAAGTTAAGGAAAAAATGGCCTCTTGAGACAAAATAAGCCGATTTTCCTTATGAAAACCGGCCTACTTTAGTTAAATTATGTTGTCTTAAACATATAGCTATGAAGGTACAAAATACCAACCAAAACACGA
>NZ_JBSXOH010000089.1:0-153447 GCF_056859355.1 Cyclobacterium sp. L-R | reverse complement strand
TCCTGGATAAAAGGAATGTCCTGATGGGTTCTATGGTTGCTTGTTGGCAAATGTTGGCCATGAACTGCTGTCAAGCCCATAAGCAATCCTATAACAACAAGAAGCTTTGACTGTATGTATTTCATTGTAAAATAATATGGTTGATAAAATAAACGGATGAATCATAATTGCCATTCTGGCGGACTCATAATGGTTGTTTTAGCTTTAACCCGAAGTAGCAAAAGACCTCCTATTACGAACTTTCTTGTATACCACAGATTAAGAATGCCAATAAATAAATTTGTCCGCCCCGTTGTAAAAACATGAGCGGACAAAACTTACCTAACCTAACTACTAAAGCCGAATTCATCTTACTCATGACAAGTAAGTGACTCAGTTAATTGTAATACAAATTTTTATTTAAGATGGGCTACTTCAATCAGAAATTTTTTGGATTGATTTTTACATATTTAATTGATTTGCCTCCTTTATCGAGATGATAGGAATAAGTAATGTGAACCATTCCATTCGTATCCTGAATAAGTGAAGGATAGGAAAAGCCCCCAAAATCCTTTTTCTCATCCTCTAAATAAATTTTGCTACTCCAGGTTTTGCCCTCATCTGAAGACAAGTACAAGGAAAGGCGATAGCGGCCATCATCAATGTCATTACCTAGAAAAAGCCATAGCCCATTGTCTAAAACCAAAAGCTCCACACTAGCAGTATTGGGAATACTTGACTTTTCACTTGAAGTCCAGGTCATCCCTTCATCTGTGGAATAGCTTTTATGCAGCCTTGTGGGTGCATCACCACTGTCCCTCATTATTGCCATTATTTCGCCATTTTTTCTTTGGGCCAATGCTGGTTGAATAGGGCCTCGACCCACAATGGGCTTACTGGGAGTCCATGTTTCACCATCATCATCAGAAATGGCTGTCAAAGAAAAGTTAAAGCCATCTGAGTAAAGGGGCAATAATATTCTCCCTGAACTAAGTACAAGTGGCTTAATCCTTGTCATCCACCCGATACTTGATTTTTTACTGTCTTTACTAGCATCTATGATCATATCATCATAAAGTGGGGCATACTCAGACCATCCGGCCTTATTGGATGGCAACTCCTCAAAGCGCTTCACCACTTCTTGGTGAAATTCCTCACCAGGTTTAAGAAGGATATTATCTTGCCAACTCCATATCGGAGCCCCTGCATTGTCATAACTTGTGCTAGTTCTCAAACGTAATATAGACTGCTCCCATCTATTGGCTTGAACGGCTATCCAAACCAGAAAAAGCTTTCCTTCCTGGTTTAAAAAAAGGACAGGGTTACAGTCTGGCAGATTGGGTGTATCCGCTAACAAAAAGGGCTCTCCCCACTGACTGTCATTTTTCCTCAACCTGGCTCCCATTATTCGAACATCATCTGCTTTTCTTTCACCGGAGCCTTCAAACCACGCGGTTAATAAATCGCCATTGGGCAGGGATACAATGCTACTGCCATGAACATGGTTGTTTTGAAGAGGGAAAATAAGGGTTTCAGACTCCACTACTTTATCTTTGGCTATGTATTGACCAAAAGCTGGAAGATTCAGCAAGAACAATCCAATAAATATTATTTTTTTCATTTGATTTTTTTTCTTCTTTCCATGACTTCAGCCCATGTAGTTAATACAATCCCTTCCTTTTCTATGAACTTTTGTAGTTCTGGAGATGTCATGGCCAGCATGTCTGCATACCTTGATTTTCCAGACCCACTAATTCTGTCAAATGTTTTCCTATCACCATTGCTGTGAACAATCACCATGGCCAATCCTGGTTCCATTGCAGTCAAAAGTTCTTTGCATTTCTCCACCTTATAAGCACCCAATCCTTCATCATCAACTTCATGATCCGGGGACCAATTGCCACTTATCGTGTGCAGGTCATCCAATACTGGCAAACCTGCAGCCCATATTTGTTTGCCTATCATCGGGGCCTTATCCATAAGTACATTGCTAGGCAATTCCATTCCTTCTTTGTATTTGCCTTCCTTTTTCAAACGCTTGATCATGTTATTATTCATAGAAAGACCAAGCAACTTATTGTTTCCACCAGGAAACATAACTGGAATACCATATTCCATCCCCACCTTTATATAGCGTTCTAGAAAAGTTCCATGATAGAATAAGGTTCCCATATGGCTATCCATATGGGTTGGATTTAGACCTAATGATAATGCGCGATCAATTTGAGCACGAATTTCTATTTCTACTTCATCGGGTGTAGCATTGGCAATTACCTCTTCCACTGAGGCCCAAAGGGCCCCTTCCTCATCGACAAGACCAGGTACAGCAGCCTTTCCTGCTACAGGAGGCCATCTGTAATGTTTCCATTCCGAGGTTAAGGTCAGGTGCAATCCAGCATCCATGGGTTCATCCAATGCTTTTTTTACAAAACTAGCAGCCCAGGGACAAGGCATCATGATACTACAGGATGTTGCAACACCTTCCTTGATGGACTTAATTGCCCCCTCATTAGACTCAAAAGACATCCCTGCGTCATCTACATGAAAGATGACCACTTTTTTTCCTGCCGGAAAACCTAATCTCTCAGCGTATGTCATTTCCTGTTGGCTAAATAACGGTTGGTAGGATAATGCTAATAGTAACAATACCCAGATAGTAGTTCTCATAATTTGCAAAGAATTAAATCCCTTCAAGTTTACCTTTCCAAAAAGCAACAGTTTGTCGGTTCCAAGTGTAACAGGCGACCAAATGTCCATCTTCATAGAACATGGCTGGATAAGAAAGTTCATCATCTCCAGATCCTTTCTCAATTTCAAATTTCAAAGGCCAGGTCTTACCATTGTCTTCAGAAACGGCAATTGAAATCGGGAATCGGTCTCCCCAGTTTTCAGCCACAGGATTATAAATTAAAGCGATTTTTTCACCTTCAATATGAGCAACATCAATCCCACTGTTGTTATTTGGCAATTCAATCTCTTTAACTTCAGACCAGGTTTTTCCATAATCTTCCGAATCAGAACGACAGATATTTCCCGAACTACTTCGCATCAACATGTGAACATGTCCAGGCTTGGATTCCCACATTGCGGGTTGAATGACACCTTCTTCAGTAATCACTGTTCGATCCATGGCTAATTTCTCGGTAGCATTCCAAGTTTTACCACCATCTTCTGATCTGTCTACAAATACTGTCCAAACTTTATTTTTCTCATCGGAAGCAGGAGCTAACCATGTACCATCAGATAAAACCAACATATGATTTCTAACCGGTCCACGTCCGCCTTTGTCTCCAGGAACCAATTCCTTAGCCTCAGACCATGTCTCTCCACCATCTTCAGTATACTGAACCCAAGTTTCCCAAAAATCTATTTCTTTACCTACCTTAAAATAGAGGTATACTTTACCGTCAGGAGCATTGAATAAAACAGGGTTCCAGTGGGGTTCATTCCTTACCTTTACAAGAAGCTCAGGTTCAGACCAATTTCCAGGTTTTCCTTTTGAAATCCAGATCCCAACATCATTGTGTTTTTCATAAGACCCGGCAAACCAAGCAGAAAGATAAGTACCATCTCCTAGTCCCGTAATCGTAGACGCGTGGCATTGGGCAAATGGTCTATCTTCTCCAAAGATATGCTCATAATCAACTGTGGTAAGTTTAACTTCCTGATTACTATCTGCTTTTTCTGCAACCACTTCTGATTTTCCTCCTCCACAGGAAAAATTGAGTATTATAAGGAACGAGAATAAAGTACTATTAATTAATTTTTGAGAATTTTTCATGGTTTTATCAATGGATTATTTGGATAACTGTCGATGATCTTTCCATCCTCATCTACTGTAATAATGTTATAAGTTGAGCCTTGAAGTGTGACTAAGGTGAATGCCCTCACAGATTGAGAAGTCTCCAAGTACCAGGTACTAGCAGCGTCATGGACCGTTCTAGGCCTTGTTCCCCAAGATCCGTCGCCTATATAAACGATTCCATCTTCATCAACATTGTTATTTTTAATTGGATAAGTACGTTTATAGGCATGGTCATGATTTTCAAACGCCAACTTCATGCTTGACTTTTCAAACAATGGTACCCAATGTTCTCTAATCTTAGTCTGGGTAGTTCCAGTAAACGACCTCGCTGAAGGATAGGCAGGTACATGGTAAACGGCCATTACATGGGCCGTTTCTTTTTCCTTTTGAACCGCAAGTTCTCTTCTTAACCATTCCTTTTGAGGACCGTCAATGGCATTGGTATGGTCTGAATCTAAAAAGAGAAAACTCAAGTATTCACCAAATTCAAGCACTCCATAACCTGGCTGTCCTGGAAAGGCAAAAAGATTAAAGTAAAAAGGTGCACTTTCTTTTCTCTTCTCAACTTTCAAGTGCTCCGGAATTTCTTTCTCATTAAAACCACTTTTCACTTCATGATTACCTATTCCCAACATCATTGGAATTAATCTACCATCTTCTTGAATCAACGTTTTCTTAACGGCATCAAACCATGAATACCATCGATCTACATTTTTCCCATCACCGTTGGCATAAGCTAGATCTCCACCTATAATAATGAAATCTGGATTATAAGGTAAAACCTGTCGGTTGGTTTTTTCCATAACTTCCTGATCATGCATGGTATCTCCTCCTATAGCAAACCGAATAGAGTTTCTGGAAATATCTTTAGGCATGGTCTTAAAATAGTAGACCTTTTCATTACCTCCGAATTTAACTTCATAGGCTTGGTCTGCGCTGAGTCCTGATAAATGCACCCTATGAATTTTTCGATCTGAAAATGGAAAATCCAATACCGTACTAGGGGATTTTTCCCAGTTTTCGCTACCTTTCTTGCGGTAGTGTAATGATTGACTCGCACTATTTTTAAGGTGCCAATCAACTGTAATGGTGCTGGTAGGGTCTTTTTCCCAAGTTAGGTAAATTCCACTAGGCTCTTCTTGGGCCCTTAGTGTTCCTGCTTGTAATCCAAGCAGGAAAAATAAACCAAAAACTACAAGGATTTTTCTTCTTCGTTCTTTCATTATTTAGGATATTATTAATCTTATTATCAGGTTTCTAAAATAAGTATCTTCTTGCTTAAATAGAATAATTGTGTGTTTTATATAAGTTTTATTTACAGGAATCAATTCCTATTTTAATATATCAGGTTAGTTAATTTGAACTATTTTAAAAAAGTACTTTTACCACAAATTGACTGTAATAATATTATTTGGCACTTACTTCTTTCTTTAGAAATCTTCTTTCTATTTAAAATCATTAACTACATTACAAGGATTTCCTATTTTGGACTATTGAAAAAAAACAATAGGGCTCAAATAGCCCTAACGTGGTTTTTCAAGTATAACTCCTGAATCACAGCACAGATACCAACTTATTAAATACTGTATTTCAGTTAGTTAATAAAACCAATGTTAACCTCAAACTTACAGGTAAAGTTGTTAAAAGGTTAAAATTAAAATATCTTTGTCGTTGATTTTTTTTTTAAATACCCGACTTAGTTAAAATGAACATAGGAATAGATTTAGGAGGAACGAAAATCCAGGTAGGTATAGAGCAGGAAGGTAAAATCATTCATAAGACAAAAGCGCTTTTGAAAGAAAAAACCAACCTTCAATCAACACTTGATCAGGTCATTCAATTTATAAAGCCATTAGCCGCTCACAATGTGGATGGAATAGGTATTGGCGTACCTTCCGTTGTAGATGTGGAAAGAGGTATAGTTTATAATGTCACTAATATCCCTTCATGGAAGAAGGTAGCATTGAAAGATATTCTCGAAGAAGAGTTTAATCTCCCCGTTTTTGTAAATAATGATGTCAATTGTTTTGCAATTGGTGAGCATAAATTTGGAATGGGCAAAAAATACCGTAATATGGTAGGTATGTCCATTGGAACTGGACTGGGCTCTGGGATCATCATCGGAAACAAGCTTTATGCTGGCATAAACTGCGGAGCTGGAGAAATAGGGTTACTACCCTACCTCAAACATAATATAGAGTATTATGCAAGTGGGAATTTCTTTAGTGCAGAGTACGGAACGACGGCCTTAGACGCCTTTACTGCAGCCAAAAATGGAGACAAAGAGGCCTTAGTCCAATGGAATGATTTTGGCCGTCACTTTGGTGCTGCTGTCCAAGTGGTCATGTATACTTATGACCCGGAAGCCATAGTAATAGGAGGCTCCGTAGCCAATGCATTTCCCTATTTTGAAAATGCAATGCGAGAAAGTTTTAGCAATTTTATTTATCCTGAATCTTTCAAAAAATTAAAAATTCACTTAACTCAAAATGAGGACATTGCCATTTTAGGGGCAGCAGCTCTTGTAGATGAATCGGTCAAATTCACCAATAAAGTGCTTTAAAGCAAATGGAAGTGCTCATGGTGTAGCCAAAGCTTCCTCTCTAAAATAACCCATCGATTAAAACTGTTACTTTCAATAATTAAATGACATGAAAAAAAACACACTGATTGTTGCCTTGATTTTATTGATTTTTTTCGTCATTTCTTTCCTTACCAATATTCTTGGACCGATCATTCCTGATATCATTGATAGTTTCACGCTAAGCATTGGACTAGCAGGTTTTTTACCATTTGCCTTTTTTGTGGCTTATGCCGTAATGTCCATCCCGTCTGGTATTTTAGTAGAGAAATACAAAGAAAAGAAAATGCTAATATTCGCCTTTACCATGGCATTTATTGGCGCTTTACTTTTTGCCTTTATCCCAGGTTTTTCTGTTGCTTTGATCTCCCTTTTTATTATTGGAATCGGTATGGCCGTACTTCAAGTGGTCATCAACCCCTTATTGAGAACCGCTGGTGGAGAAGAACATTTCGCTTTCAATTCAGTGATGGGGCAATTGGCATTTGGGGCGGCCTCCTTTCTTAGCCCAATGCTTTACAGCTATTTGGTTACAAACATCCATACCACAGACGATTCATTGATTTTTTCTTTCTTGAATCCTATGGTTCCGGAAGACCTTAAATGGGTGTCTTTATACTGGGTTTTTGCTGCCATTGCATTTCTTATGGTTATCATTGTCTATTTTGCTAAATTCCCGAAAGTTGAACTCAAATCCGATGAGAAAATCGATGTTGGGGTAGCTTTTAAGGAATTGTTAGCTAATAAATACGTATTGCTATATTTCCTAGGGATATTTTGTTATGTAGGTACTGAGCAGGGCATTGCCAATTGGATATCAAAATTCCTTCAATCCTATCATGGTATAGATCCCTCGACCACAGGCGCCATAGTTATTTCCTATTTCTGGGGTTTGCTCACAGTTGGTTGCCTGTTGGGTTTATTACTATTGAAGTTTCTAGATAGCCGAACAGTTTTGATAACCTTCACATTGGGAGCTATAATTTCCTTGCTGGCAGGTCTTTTTGGCACTGCAGAAATAGCCTTAATTGCCTTTCCTTTGACTGGTTTTTTTGCTTCTGTTATGTGGTCCATTATTTTCTCTTTGGCACTCAACTCCGTACCTCAACATCACGGTACTTTTTCTGGGATTTTGTGTACAGGAATAGCTGGAGGTGCTATTGTACCTCTGGTAATCGGTGGATTAGCAGAACTTGTAGGACTTAAATTGTCGATGTTATTTCTTTTGCTTACTTTAGGATA
Organism: Cyclobacterium sp. L-R; assembly: GCF_056859355.1. Lineage (NCBI taxonomy): Bacteria > Pseudomonadati > Bacteroidota > Cytophagia > Cytophagales > Cyclobacteriaceae > Cyclobacterium > Cyclobacterium sp. L-R. The sequence goes on along the minus strand of NZ_JBSXOH010000089.1, from coordinate 145,840 downwards.
CATCTTAAGCATTGGTATTTGGGCCAAACCTTTGGTCACCAATGCTACCAAAAGTTTGAAGGATATCTTTAAATAAAAAATGTATAAGATAATTTTGCTCCTGGACTTTGCCGAGGAGTACAGTAAAAGTTTATTAAAAGGAATTTCTAAGTATTCAACAGAACATGGCCCCTGGACCTATTGTCGCATGCCACTGTACTACAGAGAAACCATTGGGATAAAAGGAATTCTCGAATGGGCTAAAGATTGGGGAGCCGATGGAATTATCGGACAATTATACAACGATATAGACCTGGAATTGCTCATCGATGCCAAAATACCTGTGGTCGCTCAGGATTTTAAAGAGCGGTTTACTGAGATCCCAAACATTACAGGTTCCTACCATGAAGCTGGTGAAATCGGTGCTTCCTATTTTCTTAAAAAAGGTTTTAAAAATTTCGCTTTTTACGGTTTCAAAGACATTGTTTGGTCCAGAGAACGTGCCGAAGGTTTTGAGAAAAAAGTCAATGAAATGGGGTACAAAGTAAATTACTTTGAACATAGAAAATCCCGATCTACTGATTTATGGTACTACAAAAGTAACTCCTTAAGTAAATGGTTACTGTCTCTGCCAAAGCCTATCGCATTAATGACATGTGATGACAATCAGGGTTTGCACATTACGGAAGCATGTAAGCAAAATAAAATCCGAATCCCTGAAGAAGTTGCTGTATTAGGTGTTGACAATGATGAAATGCTTTGTGAATTGTCCGACCCTCCCTTGTCAAGTATTGGTTTGGATATAGAAAAAGGTGGTTATGACACAGCTAAGCTAATGGAGCAGATGATCAGAACCAGCGCTACTAATTTTTATGACATTCTTGTAAAACCCACCCAGGTCATCACCAGACAGTCTACCGATATATATGCTACGAATGATGACCATATTGCTTCTTCCTTAAAATTTATACATAAAAATATAGAAAAAAACCTCCAAGTAGATGAAGTGGTAAAGCAAGTGCCCCTTTCCAGAAGAAGCTTGGAAAAACGGTTTCTCCAAATTACCGGATATCCAATTTATAAATATATTTTTAACCTTCGCATTGAAAAATTCACTCAAAAGCTACTGGAAACCGACCAGACTGTTTTCGAAATTGCGATGGATTTAGGATTAAATGACAGCAAGAATATAGCGCGTCAGTTCAAACAGGTGAAAGGATGCAATCCAATCGAATATCGAAAAAGGTACATGGCAGGAAAATAACTTTTCTCAAGCCTTCTACAGTGATATATTTCTATTATATCAGGGCTTACAAAATAATAATTGCAACCATTCATATAAACCTATTCTTAATGAATGGTACTTTTTATAACCTTAGGGTAATACAAATTAATTACTTCTGTAACAATTATCAACCTTTACCCTAATACCTCTTATGAAACATCTAGATAAAAATTCAATCATTTCCATCATTATCGCCGGCATGTCTTTGGCTACAGCCTGGGCTATCCGTGGGCAATTTGGCCATGAACAGGGAGCCGCGTGGGCCGGAGGTATAGGTTGTTTAAGCATCCTACTATTGGCCAAAAAAGAAAATTGGTACAATAAAGCCATTAAAGCAGCCTTTGCAGGAGCCGTAGGCTGGGGATTTGGAGGTATGATGAGTTATGGCATTCTTGTTGGGTACGGTAGAGGGGTAGATTTCATAAACGTATACTATGGGTTAGCTAGTTTGTTAGTCGTAGGAGGTCTTTATGGATTAATCGGTGGTGGATTATTCGGCCTGGTATTGGCAGACCATCCTGAGAAAAAAATCAAATGGCATCAGGTCGTTACGGAAATGACTGTAGGTGGCATAGTCTTTTATTACTTAATTGTTGAGCAACTGGGATTTGAAATGACTCCTCCACGTTCTGAAGCTTGGGGGATATGCGCTGGCTCAGGGATTGCGATGTTGTATTATATGGCGAGAACCAAACAATACAGCGCCATGAGAGTGGCCATTTATGCAGGCTTAGGAGGCGGCTTCGGTTTCGCCTTTGGTAATTTTTTACAAGTGCTCGGAAATGTTGCCGAAATCCCCTTCAATATGTGGAATGTAATGGAATATTCACTTGGGTTCTTTGGAGGAGCAGGAATGGCCTATGGCACTTTCACCTCCAAATGGCCAGAGGAAAAGCCAACAACTCAATTCACTACCAGCAACCTCAGCATACCTATTATCGGGCTGTTGATACTTATTCCTTTCTTCGTATGGCAGCAATCTTTTATTATGAAAGATTTCTCAGATACCTTAGGGGCATTTGTTAGTCAGCCTCAAACCTGGATGATGGTAGTACAAATAATTACACTTCTTGTATTTTTATCCTTGGGTATCTATTGGACAAAGTTATTCTCAAAGAAAAAAGGATTAGGCAATCAACAATTCAGTTACAAGGAAATCTCAATGGTTTTCATAAGTTTATTTGAAACCTACATCTTGTTCACCATTCTGTTAACAGGTTCATTTTTGAGTTTTTACAGAATAGAACAGTTTCTTTATATTGTCAATTTCATTATTATTCTTGTATTAATTCCGAAGTATAAACCTACATTTTCGGAACGACCTGCACTTTCAAAGACTTGGAGAAAAGCCTTTTTACTCATTTTTATCATCTTGGCCATTCTGGCACTTATATTGATAAATAGTCATGGAGAAATGTCCCACATGCAAAAACGATTTGATTGGGTTTAACCCGAAATTGAAAAACTAAGAAACCCCATTGATTGACGGGATATTAAAAAGTCAGGATCGCATGATCCTGACTTTTTTGTTTTACCACTATTCAAATAACATAGGTTTTTTCTGTCCATATTCTGGCGAGTTTGGAATACGAATAATAAGCTTACTACTGTCTGATTTATATTTATGCAAGAAGAAAGCATCATAAAGCTCGCCGGCTACCGTATAATCCTTAAACCCGAAATTTGTTATAGACATTCTATTACGTGCTTCGAATAAAACCTTCTTCAAATTAGCTAAAAAAAAGGTTCTCTGCCGATACGACAGAGAACCTTTAGTTATAAATAATATCTAGTCAATACCTTAAAAAGGTATATTGGTTCCTTGATACAACCAAGGTTTTGACCACTGGCTATCTTGTCCGAAGTTACCTGAATAATCAGTTACTTCAAGATTATTTAGAGCAGCATCAATATTATCTGGATTATTATTGTACTCATCATTACCATACTGGAACCTTAATGCAACTTGGGGCTGAGGAGATAAAGGTCCTGCTGATAAATCAGGGAAACCTGTTCTTCTATAGTCAGCAAAGGCTTCAGTTCCATTAGACCAGTTGGCCACCCATTTCTGGGTAATAACCTGCTCAATGCTATTGTTGAAAGCTACTTCTGGCTGCATGATAAATGCATCATACATGTCACTTTTACCCCAAACTTCAAGAGATTGTTCTATTCCCATATTATAATGCATCTCGGCATCACCAACATTCCAACCTTTCAAAGCAGCCTCCGCGAAGATAAAGCTCACTTCTGCAGCAGAGATAATTCTCGCCTTTAGGATGTCCCCTGCAGATCCAGCTGTACTGTAAACAGGGTCTAGCTGAGAAACATGTAGGTTTTGAGTTCCCTGACCAGGAATAGGGTTTCCATTATATGATTCTGGTGTCAAGATAGATGGTGGCAAGCCTACATATAAATCTGAATTGTAATCTGCCATATTAGGATTAAAATGCCGGGTAAATTTTACATCGGCATACTCTTCCTCGAATTGATCGAAAGTATAAATAGATTCGATTGGTTCTCCATTAGCTCTAATAAAACTTTCAGCGGCAACAGACAGGGTTTCATCCTCTACCCACTGAACCCTTACCGAATCAAACCAAACAGGAAGTCTAGGATCTTCTGTCATTGTCAATTGATCTATGAAAGTCTGACAAGCCTGGTATCTTTGGAAATCATCAGGATTTAACCTTACGTGTCTGGTAATCCAAATGTCATTTGATCCACCTGTATAATCCAAATTGGCATCCTGAGAAGGATCCTGAATATAAATCCCACTGCTATAGATGGCTTCAATCCCAGCTTTGGCTACATCAGGTTTCTTTTCAGACAAACGCATATAGTACCTCAATAATAGGGAGTTGGTAAACCTTCTCCAGCTATCAACATTGGCACCATAGATAAGGTCATTGTTACCAACTACTCCTTCCGACGAAGCAGAAGCAAGCAAAGAAGAAGCTTCTTTCAAATCAGCAATGATTCCATCATAGATCATTTCCTGACTGTCAAATTTAGGGAACTGAAATTGATCACTTCCCTGATCACCTTTTAGGGCATCAGTATAAGGAGCATCTCCCCATAGATCCGCAATATTTCCGTAAACAAAAGACTTCATGGTAAGGCCCATTCCCTGAAAAAAGGCATTGTCCAAATCTTCTCCCCTAGTAATCATCAAATCGTTTGTTCTAAGGATATCATACCATCCTGTCCAGTTTCTGGATACCCATTCATAATTGTTATGACTGCTATACCATCCATTCTTTTGCGTGTATTGCATGGCACCAGCCAAGTCATTGAAGCCTAAACCTAAATAGCTCTGGGCTGAAGAAGTCAGGACCGTTGGCATTAAAAGATTAGGGTTGGCATTTGCCGGGTCAATACCATATGGATTGGTATTGATCTCACTGAGTTGGTCATCACAACCGGTGACCAAGATAAGTCCCAGGAGAAATACGGCTATCTTTCTAAATTCAAATAAATTTTTCATGATATGTAAATTAAGGACCTTTAAAGATTGAAATTAAGCTTGAAACCAATTGGAACACTCCAAGGCATCACATTTTGACGCTCGATACCCTGCTTGAAAGAAGAACCTGAAGCTTGAAATGCTCTTTCCGGATCAATTCCTATATCAGCTTTTGTCCACAACATAATATTTCTAGTATAGATAGAGAATGTAGCATTCGTAAATACGCTAAAATTTGGAATTTTATATCCTAAGGACAATTCTCTTAATTTGATAAAAGAAGCATCAAAAGTAACTTGCTCATTGAAACTCCATGGGTAAGTATTGGTGATAGGATAAATATTGGTTCCAGAACCACCCAAATGCTCTTCGTAAACATCATCTGCATAGTTGTCTGGAGTATCTGCACCAGCAGTTTGAATTACACCAGGAACGAAAGCACCATCGCTACCATTCTCATCGATTGGGAATCCACCAGTTTCAGCAGTATGACCACCTACACGAGGGAAGTTTCCTGGACTTGGGATAATGTATTTTTCAGGATCTGACTTCAACAAAGCAACCAATTCGTCCTCAGATAATAATCCGCCCTGAATTAAATCATCAAGTTGTCTTTGTGATTTCCAATCAGATTCTCCATATCTATAAGTGAATGACATAAACTCTCCACCTTGTCTCCAGTCAAAACTAGCATTCAAAACAAATCTTTTGTAGCTAATTCCAGTCTGCATACCAAGAATGAAATCAGGGTTGAAGTTACCCACTTTTCTTAGCGCTTCATCAGAAGACAGATCTTGCCATTCTCCAGCACTACTCAATACAGGCCATTTGTAATAAGGAGAATTTGGATCTTCTACCTCTACATAACCTCTACTGTACAAGTCACCAACTTGATCACCTAGGAATGTAATGGCTCCACCACCGTTTTCAGACCATAAGGTGATCCTATCAAAGTTCTCAACCAACTCAATAACACTTGTTCTGTTTCTACTCCAGTTAACATCAACGTCTAATTTCCATCCGTTTTTATCAAGCGGTGTACCACCTAGGCTCATTTCCAAACCTTTGCTTCGGATCAAACCGGCATTAATTAACCTGCTGCTGTATCCTGAAGATCTTGGAAGATTTACAGAGAATATTTGGTTCGTGTTTTCAATCATGTAATAGGTTCCGGAAAACCTCAACTTATTGGCGAACATATTTAAATCTAAACCAGCTTCAATAGAAGTGGCCTCTTCAGGTAAGAAATTAGGATTCAATATGCCAGAACTTACTGAAGCAGTATTAATAGAATTGTAAGTACCTGTAGATAGGTTCTGAACCAAACGGTAAGGACCTGTATCATTTCCTACTTTGGCCCAACCTACTCTGGCTTTTAACATGTCAATGCTTTCTGGAAGATTGAGCGTGTAGTTTGCCAACCAGCTTAAAGATGCTGAAGGATAGAAATAAGAATTATTGTCTAGTGGTAATGTAGATGACCAGTCATTTCTAGCTGTCAAATCCAAATACAATTGATCGGCATACCCAAAAGAAGCCAAGCCATAAACACTGTAAATTCTCTTTTCAGAATATCCACTAGAAACAGACCTGTTATCTGCTGGTATATTCTGCGCATTGTAAATACCAGGTACAACAAGCCCATTGTTCCTGTCACCACCAACACCTACATAAGACGAAGTACCAAATCGGCTCATGATATTACCACCAGCTGATGCATTGAAATCCATTTTTCCAAAATCATTATTATAACTTAATAAGATATCAGTATTAGATTCCTGATTCAACATGTCGGTATTGTAATAACCACCTTTGGCCATTCTACTGTAGCTATAAGGAATTTTTGTTTCTCTGTTCTCATCAGATCGATCCAATGAATACTTTACAGCTAAATTTAAATTATCTGAGAATTTGTAATCCAAAGAGACATTTCCATAAACTCTGTCTCTACGGAAAGCATTCTCAATACCATAAGCTATGAAATACGGGTTATCTCCATTTGGAGTTCTGATTTGCTGAATGTCTTCCTGACCAGGAACCCAAATATCACGCATTTGTTCAAAGTCGATGTAGGAAGAAGCATAGATAGCTTCCAGCGCATTTCCTCTTCTATCCCCAGTACTCGGCCTGTCGTTAGAGCTACTATTGGTATAATTAAAGTTTGTATTAAGCGTCAACTTATCCAAAATATCATAAGAAACAGAGGTAGAAATACTATTTCTGTTCAAATCAGAATTAGGGATCATACCTTGGTGAATCATATTTCCATAGGACACCCTATAAGTAGCCTTATCATCTCCTCCACTGATGGCAATGTTATTGTTTGAAGTGATACCGGTTTGAAGGAAGTCCTTCATTGCATTCGGATAGGATTTTAACTCAGTAGGAATTACATTTCCGTTTTCATCAACCGGACTGTTCCATTGTTGCGCTAAGTTACCTGCATCCAACTGTGGGCCACCCCAATAGGCAGATCCATCATTGAATACTCCTTCTCTGTTACCATTGGCATATTTGTAATGAAAATCGAGTAATCTAGAAGCTTGCTCAAATACATTACTTGTAGAGAAAGAAACGCCCATTCCTTTTCCTTTACTACCGGATTTCGTAGTTATAATAACCACACCATTACCAGCACGAGTACCATAAAGTGCTGCTGCACTTGGGCCTTTAAGCACACTGATATTGGCGATATCATCAGGATTAATATCGGAAATCGAATTACCATAATCGACCTGATTACCATCCCCATTTTGAGAATTGTTATTCAGAGAGTTTGACATCGGCACCCCATCTACCACAAATAATGGCTGGTTGTCAGATGTCAATGAACTCGCGCCTCTAATCACCATGCTAATAGATGAACCTGCTCCACTAGTTTGGTTTATCGTTACACCGGGCATTCTACCTGCAAGAGAACTTAATATATTTTCTTGAGATACTTGGGTAACATCTTCAGAAGATACAGTGGACACATCATAACCTAATGATCGTTGATCTCTTTTGATACCAAGAGCAGTTACTACTACTTCGTTCATCGCAGTAGCTGCTTCTTCCAAGCTCACATTGACACTGCTTCGATTTCCCACTGTAATCTCTTGACTTTCAAAGCCTACATAAGAGAACACCAATACAGAATTAGGTCCTGCCACCTCAATACTATAAGTCCCGTCAATATCGGTAACTGCTCCGTTGCTTGTACCTTTTTCCAAAATGGTTACTCCAGGCAAGCCTGAATCATCATTTGTAGCGGTAACTTTTCCTTTGATAGTGATTGCGACCATCTCCTCGACAGTAAACGCAGGTACAAAAGAATTCCCCATTGCAGGATTTCCATTGGCTTCCGCCAGTACTGAACCAGTAGATATAATACCTACCGAGAGAAGTGGCACCATCCACTTCATCATTTTTTTAGTACGATGTTTTTTCATAATTAATTGATTTGCATTTTCAGTTTTGCTTTCGATTTATAAATTGGAATGAACTTCCAAACCCCGTCCTTAAAAGAACACCTATTCCGTAATTGAATTTATTGTTATTTTGAGTGTTTATTTTCCACTTGGCCATTTGATTTTAAACTCTTATTATATTCATTTAAGACTATCTCAAAATGAATCCGCATACTCTCTTCCATCCCATTCACCATTTCGGGGTCTTCAAGACCTCCCAAAAGCTCCTCAAATTCCGGCCGCGAAATCTTATTTTGTACAAGCCTCTGCATTAGAGCCTCTGCTTTTTTCTTTTTCATATAAATGCCCTCCACCGTAAATACCATAGGTTATAAAAAAGAGACTATTTAAATCAATTCTTTTTTGATATGAAAAAATTGTTAACAAACTTAACCTTAGCATAAAATGGCCTGATTCCCTTTTAACCCGTAATATTATTTGATACCAAAATCGGCCTTTGGAGATGATCGGCCACTAATTTTAATTTATTTATGAAAAGTACACCACTATTATTGGTTTGCATTGCATTGATTTTCAGTTCGTGCGGACCTCAGGAAAAACATGACAAAGTTTTGCCTTCCGTTAAAGAAACCATGGACGAGGTGGTTTCCCGTCTTTATAAGGAATTGGATAAAAAGTCGCTAGACACAATCTCTCACAGCTTTGCAGAGCAATACCTTACAGATCAAGAAAAAGAAGCGCTTGCTACTCAATATTGGAAAGTCAAGGTAAATGTCCCAACTACTGTTTCTCTAATGAGAAATAAAGGACAAGAAGTAGTTCCTTTCTGGTTGAAGCCTTCAGGGTTCAGTCTTACAGACCTGGAAGTGAAAAATGAACACGACACTTACGAAGTCTGGCAAAAAGATTTTGATGCAGGTGAAATCCAGTTGGGTATTAATGGCTTTGGCAAACACAGACCGGTTTATTTTATTGGCCTTGCCCCACAAAATCCTGAGGAGAAATTAGAAATCACACCAGTATTCCCAGCAAATCAACACATAGAAAAATTTGATGTGGGTGCTTTCACTTACCACGATTGGAGTGGACTCACACTCACAGACGTTCCTGAGGTCCTCAAAGGACAACAGTTGTTAACAACCATTAGAGGCAGAGCAAGGGAAGCACATATGGTCGATGCTTTTAGAACTACAGCATTCCCTACTAGTGAAAAACCTGATCAGGTACTCCTTACCTGGAGTGAATCGCCTCAAAACTCAATGGACATCCAATGGAGAACAACAGAGACAGTGCCCTCAGGAATAGTTAAGTATTGGAAAGACGGTACTAAAGATACCTTGAAAACTCAGGCAGAAAAATTCCTAATGGAAGACCGTCTCCTTCAAAATGACCGATACATGAATAGGTTTACAGCCAAGCTCCGTTCATTAGAGCCTGATACTAAATATGGCTATATTGTAGGAAATGAAGAAGCCGGATGGTCATCACCTGAAACCTTCAATACCGCACCAGATAAAGACAAACCTTTTTCATTTGTTTGGTCTGGCGATGTTCACCTTGATAAAGTATGGGGTAATAACATTCAAAAAGCGGAAAAAAGATTTCCTGACATTGCCTTCTATTATATAGCAGGAGACCTTGTAAATACCGGATTGTATAGGGATGATTGGGATAAGTTATTTCAATATGCAGGAAGTACAATAGCAAGAAAACCACTTATGGCAGTTCCAGGCAATCACGATAGTCAAGATGGCTTGGGTGCATGGATGTTTGAAGAAATGTTGAGTTACCCCTCAGATAGTCCTTCACTCGAGATGGCTGGGCGGTCTTATGCTTTCAATTATGGAAATGCCCTGTTCTTAATGATTGACTCTACTTTTCCCAACGAAGACCAAACCGAATGGATTGAGAAAAAATTAAAAGAGACTGATGCTACTTGGAAAATCGCAGTCTTTCACTTTCCTCCTTTCAATGAAGTAGAACCCTATGAGGACATACAGGAGGAATGGGGACCACTTTTTGACAAATACCATGTTGACATGGTAATGGGTGGGCATTTTCATTACTATATGCGGTCAAAACCTATGAACAATGGGAAAATTGTAAAAAGCCCTAATGATGGGACCATTTACTGGATTTCTGTGGGTACTACCGGAAAAAACAAAGGTATAGGCAAAGGTTCCTATGCGGAAGTTCAATTTCCAGCGGACCATTTGTACCAATATATTACAATCGATGGGAAAACTATGAAAGCTCAAACCATCAATGTTGATGGAGAAAAGGTCGATCAGTTTTCAATCAACAAATAAAAAATTACGATTTTCAAGCTTTAAAGCCTGTCAACAGTTTATCTGGAGACAGGCTTTTTTTTGCCTTATTTATTTTTCAAGTTTAATTGGCAGAAACCTTTTATAACCTGTATTTTTATCTCGAATTAAACAATAGGATTCGCAATAACCTGCCCCTATCTTTCCCGAAAAACACTGCAATCACAAGATTATTAAAGCTTCGGGATATAAAGACGACGTTTAGTTATGGTAAAGTCAAGGTTGACTGATTTTCTATGACGTTTAGCTGGTTTAAAAATGCCTATTGCCTAATTAGAGTTTAACTTCTATTTTGGATAAACCACATGATCAATCAACGGTAAAAAAAGCTGTGTATTGAATCCTATAGCCAAACATTGATCCTCAAAAGATATATATGTACCTAATATTTGATACTGAGACTACTGGACTTCCGCGCAATTACAATGCGCCCATGTCTGACCTTGACAATTGGCCACGTTTGGTTCAACTGGCCTGGCAACTTCATGACGAAAAAGGCCGACTTGTTTCGAACAATAACTTTATAGTAAAACCTGAAGGATTTACCATTCCCTATAACTCGGAAAAAATACATGGTATTTCCACTCAAAGAGCCATCGATGAAGGACATGAACTAAGTAAGGTTCTAGAAATTTTTGAAGAAGACCTCCGCAAAACAACCTATCTCGTTGGTCATAATATTGGCTTTGATATCTCCATTGTAGGGGCTGAATTATTGAGAACCAACAAGTCTATTAAAGACTTGGAAAAAGAGCCACTTGATACGAAGGATATTTCTACTGAATTCTGTGCCATTCCTGGAGGGAAAGGTGGGAAATTCAAATGGCCTACCCTGCTTGAACTTCACAATAAACTATTTGGAGAAGGTTTTGGCGACGCCCATGATGCTGCTTATGATGTAGATGCTACTGCTAAAAGTTTTTTCGGGCTTATCAAGGAAGGAGTTCAGCCTCCTGTTGAAGGCGTAGAACTGGATGAGATAATTTATGAGGCTCCAAATCTGGAGGCCGCTAATTTTGCTGCCGCAAAAGACGATGTCAAAGCCACAGCCCAAAAGGTCCTTAAGGCCGCCAATCGTGCGGACATTTCAGATCTTAAAGACACGCTTTTTACTCACCTGCATGTCCATACCCAATTTTCTATTCTCCAATCTACCTCAGAAATACCTGCCGCTATCAAAAGAGCAAAAGAATTAGGGATGCCAGCATTGGCCATGACAGATCATGGCAATATGATGGGTGCCTTCAACTTTGTTCGTGAGGCATTTAATAATGACATCAAACCAATAATCGGCTGCGAATTCAACCTTTGTCGAGATCGGAAGAATAAGTCCAATAAAGACGATGGGTACCAAACTGTTTTACTGGCAAAAAACAAAGCAGGTTACCATAACTTGGCTAAACTTTCTTCCTATGCCAATATAGAGGGTTTTTATTATGTGCCTCGGATAGATAGAGAGGTGCTGGTTCAATATAAGGGTGACATCATTGCTACCACGGGTGGACTTTGGGGTGAAATCCCTTACCTCATCCTCAATGTGGGTGAAACCCAGGCTGAAGAGGCTTTTGTATGGTGGTTGGATCAATTTGGAGAAGATTTTTATATAGAGCTTAACCGTCATGGTATTCCCGAGGAGGAAAAAGTGAATGAAGTGCTCCTCCAATGGGCAGAAAAATACAAGGTGAAGTACTTCGCTGCCAATAATACCTATTACAATGCTCAGGAAGATGCTAAATCACATGATATTTTATTGTGTGTGAAGGATGGGGAACTGGTAGAAAAACCTAAGAAATACATAGGAAAGAGAGGCCGGGAATATCGATATGGTTTCCCGAATGATGAGTTTTATCTCAAATCCCCTGAGGAGATGAAGAAGCTTTTTGCTGATTTACCGGAAGCCATCTTATGTACAGAAGAAATTGTAGAAAAGATTGAGCCTTTCAAACTGGCTAGGGAAGTTTTGCTGCCAAAATTTGATATTCCAGAACAATTCATAGACTCTAAAGATGATGAAGATGGGGGAAAAAGGGGAGAAAATGCCTTTTTGCGTCACCTCACTTATGAAGGAGCTAAAAAAAGATATGGAGAAATAACAGATGAGATAAGGGAAAGGTTGGATTTCGAATTGGAGACTATCGAAAGAACCGGCTATCCGGGTTATTTCCTTATTGTACAAGATTTCACCAGTGCTGCTAGAGAAATGGGGGTCTCAGTAGGGCCTGGAAGGGGTTCTGCCGCCGGTTCTGCAGTAGCCTATTGTGTTGGCATTACCAATGTGGATCCAATTGCCTACGACCTACTTTTTGAGAGATTCCTAAACCCTGATAGGGTGTCACTACCCGATATTGATATTGACTTTGATGACGAAGGGAGACAAAGGGTAATCGATTATGTTATAGAGAAATACGGAGCCAATCAGGTAGCCCAAATCATTACTTATGGAACAATGGCAGCCAAATCTGCCATTCGTGATACTGCAAGGGTACTCAACCTTCCCCTTCCTGAAGCAGATAGGCTTGCCAAACTTGTGACGGATATTAAACTTAAGGCCCTTTTTGAATTGGCCAATGACCGTACCAAGCTATCAGCCAAACTTAAAAACAACAATGATAATTTAGAGAAAGCATTGGAGCTTATCCGAATTTCAAAAGGAAATGACGAAAGTTCGAGAACGATTAATCAGGCCAAGGTCCTGGAAGGCTCTGTAAGAAACACAGGTATACACGCCTGTGGGGTTATCATTACACCGGATGACATTACCAATTTTGTCCCTGTAGCACTTGCTAAGGATTCTGAAATGGTATGTACCCAATTTGATAACTCCGTTGTTGAAAGTGCCGGCTTACTTAAAATGGACTTTTTGGGTCTGAAAACCCTAACCCTAATCAAGGACGCGGTAAGGATCATTAAGGAGCGACATGGTATACTATTGGATCCTGAGAACTTCCCTATTGATGATGTAAAGACGTATGAACTTTTCCAAAGAGGTGAAACGGTAGGTATATTCCAGTATGAATCTGCAGGTATGCAAAAATACATGAGGGAGTTAAAACCTACTGTATTTGCTGACCTTATCGCCATGAATGCCTTGTACAGACCAGGTCCATTGGAATACATTCCTAGTTTCATTAAAAGAAAACATGGATTAGAGACCATTACTTATGATCTCGAGGACATGAAAGAATACCTGGAAGAAACTTATGGGATCACAGTCTACCAGGAACAAGTGATGCTTCTGTCGCAGAAGCTGGCTGATTTTACCAAAGGTGAGGCAGATGTACTGCGTAAAGCCATGGGTAAGAAACAGAAGAACGTTCTGGATCAGATGAAGCCAAAGTTCGTCAATCAGGCAGCAGCCAAAGGCCACGACAGTAAAAAATTAGAAAAAATATGGAAAGACTGGGAGGCTTTTGCTTCTTATGCCTTTAACAAGTCCCACTCCACTTGCTACGCTTGGATTGCCTATCAAACGGCCTACCTAAAAGCACATTACCCTGCTGAATACATGGCCTCAGTATTGAGCAATAACATGAATGACATTACGCAGGTCACCTTCTTTATGGAAGAATGTAAGCGTATGGGCATTCAAGTTCTTGGTCCTGATGTTAATGAGTCCAAAAGTGATTTTACAGTAAATATGGAAGGACAGGTAAGGTTTGGTCTGGCAGCAATCAAAGGTGCTGGAAATGCCGCTGTACATGCCATAATTGAAGAAAGGGAAAAAGCAGGCCTTTACAAAGACATCTTTTCCTTTACCAAAAGGGTAAACCTCAAAGCAGTCAATAAAAAAACCATGGAAGTATTGGCCATGGCTGGTGGTTTTGATTGTTTTGTAGACTTTCACCGCAGACAATACCTAGAAGCACCCGAAGGAGAGGCTTCTCTTTTAGAGAAAGCCGTAAAATATGCGCAGAAGGTAATTCAAGAAGAAGAAAGTTCACAGGTCTCAATGTTTGGCGGCGGTGGTGGATTGGACATTCCTGTTCCAACTATTCCTCCTATGGAACCCTTTAGTCAATTGCAACAGTTGAATATTGAAAAGGAAGTCGTAGGGCTTTATATTTCTGGTCATCCTCTGGATCAGTACAAGGTGGAGATTGAAGCATTTACCAATACAGGATTACCAGAACTGGCAGATGTCAATAAGCTGAAATCGAAAGGAGATATTAAAATTGCAGGTGCCGTAACCTCCTTTGCCCACCGAACAACTAAAAATGGAAAACCGTTTGGCACCCTTACCATGGAAGATTATCATGGTGGCCATACCTTTTTCATCTTTGGGGAGGATTATGTGAGATTCAAGGAGTATTTCATGCACAACTGGTTTTTATATATTACAGGTGCTATCCATCCAAAAAAATACAACCCTGAAGAATTTGAATTTAAAATCAGCCAAATCACTTTACTAAATGAAATAAGAGGTAAAATGATTAAAGGTTTAAGGGTGCATATAGACCTGGATGATCTTGGATTGGAATTAATGGAAAAATTAGAGGCCATTACCCAAAAATACCAAGGTGATGCTAAATTATATATAAATATTATAGACAATAAAGAGAATTTGACATTGGATCTTATATCCTCCAAGTACAGGGTAGACCCATCAAATGAACTAATCGAAGCATTGAATCAAATCCCCGAAGTTGCCTACAAAATCATTTGACGTAAAAATTAATTTGATCAGTCTGGAACTTATTGATGGTGAAACTGATTAAGTTATATATTTTAATAAAAACCATAATTACATTAAAATGGCAAAAGCAATAGAAATTACAGATAGCAGTTTTGATGAAGTAATCAAATCTGAACAGCCAGTATTGGTAGATTTTTGGGCAGAATGGTGCGGACCTTGTAAAATGATTGGCCCAATAGTAGAAGAACTTGCGGGAGATTATGATGGTAAGGTCACCATCGGTAAAATAGATGTAGATGCCAACCAAGATATTCCAGGCAGATTCGGAATCAGAAGTATTCCAACTCTCTTGATCTTCAAAGGTGGAGAGGTAGTAGATAAAGTAGTAGGTGCAGTTCCTAAATCTGTACTTGTTGATAAATTGGAAGCTCAGTTATAATATTTTCAAATAGTACTAAAGCAAAAAAAGTCCTTCATAATGAAGGACTTTTTTATTTTATCTCAATTAGGCCTAGTCTAAAGGGCCTTCTATTATTATTTAATGGAACGTCCATTTAAATCATAAACCACTTTACCATCTTTAAGGGTTACTTCACACTCTAATTTATTTTCAGAAGGGACTTTTTGTCCAGTTCTATCCCAAAGTGTAAAATCACCTTTTCTAATATTTAAAATGCTAAGGTCAGCTATGGCTCCTTCAGAAAGGTGTCCCAATTCTGTCCTTTGAATGACTTGAGCAGGTTTCCATGTACTTGCTTCTATAACATCAGGAAGTTCCATTCCCATTGCCAAAAAGGTAGTCATTACATTAAGCATGTCTTTCATAGCAGCATTCATACTTCCTGTATGAAGATCAGTACTGATGGTGTTTGGATAAAATCCAGCAGCCAAAGCAGGAATTGCTTGCTTAAACTCAAAGCTAGCACCACCATATCCTACGTCAAAAATGATTCCTCTTTTCTGTGCATCCAAAATAAATGGCTCCAACTCTCTGCTTTCGCGGTTTATTACTGTTTCCCTTGAACCATTAAGTTCAGCATAAGTATGGGTATAAATATCCCCTGGTCTTAATCGCTCAAAAAACAATTCACGAATAGAAAGAGGTTCGAAAGCGGTAGATCCACCGAAATCAACAATTACAGGCATATTAGCAATTCTACCTGCTTCCACCGCTTTGTCAATTGGAATCCAGTCACGGTTACCATAATGCGCTACCTTAAAGCCTACAATGTATTTACGGTTTTGATTAGCTACCATGCCACTCAATTTGGCATCCATATCGCCCGTATTTTGTTCCCAAGCTCCACCGCGCATGCCTTCACCAACGATATTCATAAAACTCAATACCCTAGTTTTGCTTGCGTCTATTACATTTTTTTTGAAGGTATCAAAGTTCTTCCATCCAACGCCACCACAATCAACAATAGTGGTAACACCTACTCGGAAAGTGAAACCATCAGGTGGTAAAGCCGTAAGGCCGTCACTTAAGTAATGGTTTGGTTTTGTACCGTGAAATACATGGCCATGAATATCAATCAACCCGGGAGTTACAACAAGACCATCAGCTTCAATAACTTTGGCCGCATCTTTACCTGCGATTGACTTAGCCACTTTTGCTACCTTACCATCTTTAATGGCGATGTCCATAGTAGCATCAATATTGTTTTTCGGATCAATTAACCTACCACCTTTGATGAGCATGTCATAGGTCTGGGCACTTACCAAGCTACAGGTAAACACCATCGCAACAAGTAATAATCTATATTTTAATTTCATAAGTTAAACTTTAGCTTTTTGCAATTCTTCAGCAATTCTCTTTGCAACAATTTTTTCTTCTTTTGGTCTCAACATAAATACAGTAAGTTTAACTGCATTATCTCCACCACTTATCACTTCTATAGAAGGACTTCCTTCACGCAATCTTTTGCGTAATTCTCCTTGATCAAGTTTAATTATATTAGGATCCCAACCAATTTGTAAATAAGGTGTATGGTTTGCTACCTCAGGAACGGACACATCTGTACTTACACTTTCAATTCCTGAAACAGCATCGGAAATATGAGCAATTTTATCTTCCCATTCTTTCCATTCTTTGTCATGATCTTTCTTGATATAAGTATCAAGTGCCACATACATGCCAAGGATTTCCTCTTTATTAACTTTCATTCCACGACCAATGGTACCCCCTCTTGGTGGCGCACTTAATCTAGCCGCTTCTATAAGATCTCTTCGTCCCATCAGAATTCCGGCACTTTGTGGTCCTCTAATGGCTTTTCCTCCTGAAACACAAACCAAGTCGAAACCTAAATCATTGTATTTCCATAAATTCTCAACAGGAGGAACATCTGCAGCCATATCAATCATGGTAGGGAGGCCATGCTTTTTAGCCAAAGCAACCCACTCCTCATGCTTAATCTTTCCTGCCGGGCCTTGATAATTTAAGAACCACATCATTGCGGTTTTGTCATTTACTGCTCGATCTACATCAGCGGCAGTTTCTACCTCAACAATCTCAACGCCCGTGTTGGTTAGGGCATGAACATAACCTGTGTTATGCGATTTTTGAACAATTACCTGAGATTTCATTCCTGTTAAATCAGGAAGTTGACTAATTTTTTTTCTGTCTTTTCCAGTAAGCACACCAGCGGTACCCAAAACCATAGCTGACCAGCATCCTGCTGTAACTGTAGCATATTCTGCATGACAAAGCTCAGCAATTTTTTCTCCTACCTTATCCTGAACCTCATCTAGCATTATATAATGATCTGAGGAAAAGTTAATGGTTTGCATCACTTCATCCGGCATCAGTGAAGCTGTCATCGCAGTATAAGTACCTGCAGCATTAACAAAACTTCTAAGCCCTAACTCTTTGATAACATTCCTTTTAGGAGCGGCCGCCAATGTTTCTCCCTGAGCTGAAGATAGTGGAATGCCTGCGCCAAGTGCTCCTCCTACAAGAGGAAGAGTACCCAATCTTTTTAATAATTTTCTTCTACTTAACATATTAATATTTTTTTGAAGACGATCCGTTTCATTTGTAAATAAAACGCAGAACTAGTCTTCGATTTCAACAATCATTTCAATTTCCAAAGCAATGCCCCCTGGCAATGAACCCATACCTACAGCCGACCTGGCATGCCTTCCTTTTTCTCCGAATACTTCGACCATAAAATCAGAAAAACCATTCATTACTTTAGGTTGATCCACAAAATCGGGACTAGCATTCACCATTCCAAGAACCTTTACAATTCTTGTAACTTTACTTAAATCTCCAATTTCAGCTTTAAGGGAGGTAAGTAAATCAATACCTACCAACTTGGCCGCTGCTCTACCTTCTGTAATCGTCAATTCTGTTCCTAGCTTCCCTGTTACCATTCCACCTTCTGGTTTAACTGGACCATGTCCAGAAAGGAATACCAAATTACCAGTCCTTACTGCCTTTACAATACTGCCTGTGAAAGGAGCCGGGGTTTTCAAAGTAATCCCCATTTCTTTTAACTTTTGCTCAGGACTTTGCTGTGCATTGGATATTGAAGGCAAAGCAACGAGACTTATAAGAAATATAAACACTACTGATTTAAGCATAGCAAATTTTATTTTTAGTAATAATTAGGTCAATAATAGATAATTAAAAGGATTTGTTATTCCCATATTTTGGCACCTATTCCATTCAGATCCCAAACAATTCTTCCTGCTCTAAGCGTCAATTCCGTTTCCAATTTCTTTGTGCCTTTATTGGCCGCTCCAGAAGAATCAATAAAACCAAACTGGCCTTCATGCATCCTGAAAATCGCTACATCAGCCTCGGCTCCTACAGAAAGGTTACCCAATTCTTCTCTTTGAATAACCTGTGCAGGTTTCCAAGTAGATGCGGTAATGGCCTCTTGAAGACTCATTCCTAAGTTCATCATTTTAGACACTACATTCAACATGTCTTTCATACCGGCATTCATACTTCCAATATGCAAGTCAGTACTTATGGTATTTGGATAAAAACCTTGTTGTGTTGCAGGTACAGCTACTCTAAATAAGAAAGAACCTCCACCATGACCAACATCAAATATTAATCCTCTCTTTTGAGCTTCAAACCAATGAGGCCATACTTTACCTTCCGCATTCAAGGTGCCTTCTTTAGGTCCATGTCCGGAGTGGTCTCCACCATACATATGGGTAAGAATATCACCAGGTCTCAATACATCAAATAGTAAAGTGGAAAGTGGTAAAGCAGGATCTGCACCACCTAAATCTACCATCACTGGAACTTTGGCCATTTCACCTGCTTGTACAGCTTTTTTGTAAGGTCCCCATTCATGTCCTCTATAATGCGCGATTTTCACCCCTATAATTTCAGGGTTTTGTCTCGCTATCATGGCTGTCATTTTAGGATTCATGTCTGTAGTGTCCTGCTCTCGAGAGCTAACACCACTCATTCCATCTCCGACAATATTGATAAATACCAAGACCCTGGTCTTAGATCGATTAATCACATGTTCTTTGTATTCCTGAAAATTTTTCCATCCAGGACTTCCTGCATCTGCAACAGTGGTAACTCCAGCTCTAAAGGTGAAACCATCAGGAGGCAAAGAAGAAAAGCTATTGCTATAATCTCTATGGGCAACAGTTCCGAAAAAGTGATGGCCATGAATATCAATTAAGCCGGGAGTAACGATTAATCCTTTGGCATCAATTATTTTTTTAGCAGATTTTTCGCTAATGTTTTTGGAAACTTTTGCAATTTTCTGATCCTTAATTGCAACATCCATGACCCCATCAATACTATTCTTAGGGTCGATTACATGACCATTTTTGATCAAAATATCAAAATCCTGGGCATTGACTTGCAAGACAATGGCCATAAAAAGGATAAAGGTAAGCCTTAATAATTTCATAGGTATAGCAGTTTATTGAAAGGTAATTTTTCCGAAATATTTAGGTAAGTGAAAGTCTGGGCGTGGATTAATTACCTCATTCCAGGTATAGTAGTGGGGATTACTGGTTTTGGCTGCAACTTTATAAAAATTGGCCTTCCAGGTCACACCAGGCGCTGGGTTGGTAATATTTCTATGCTTCTTTAACACTGCCAATGGCACCTTGAATTCAATGTACCAGGTAACTGGTTGAGTGATTTCAGGGTCTACCTTATCAGGCATGGTATGCGCAATTTCTATTTGCTTGATTTCTTCAGGTTTCAAAACCTTGAATTCTTTTCTAGGCACTGTAACGTAATGAAACAATGGTACTCCAGAGCAATTGATCTCAAGGTTAAAATATTTCAAAGGTTCATCAGAATCTGGCGCAAAGAAAAATTCCACACAAGAATCTTTAGAAACAGCCCCATTTACTTCCTGAACCAAACACCTCACATAATTGTCCTCCACCTTAAATATGCCATAAATATTGTCCTTATCATACCTTAATTTAACCTGCGTTTTAGGAATGAATTTTTCAGGTTCTGGTCCCATATGAAGTGCGATAGAAGCAGCCTCTACTTCTAGCCATTCAGGTTTATCCCAATTACCATCGATAGTAATTGGTTTATCCACTGATTTCACAATATACTCAGAAACAGGGGAGTTGCTTTCTTTCATGACTTTTGGGTTAGGTCCTTGTATCAGTCCAAATATTACAATTAAAAAGGAGACAATCAATTTCATATTTTAGCTATTTCGTGATAGAGGCGCATAATTGATTATTTTATTTCTTTTCGGGCATTACTTACTTCTACTGCTGAAATACTGGAAGAGTTATTACCAAAGCTTTTTCTTATGTAAGTAAGTACACCAGCTATTTCCGCATCACTTAAGAAGGAATGTGCTGGCATAATGCCATTATACTGAACTCCATCTACTTCGATTTGTCCTTCTAGACCTTGAAGCAAAACATTGATCAGTTCTTTTTTATTTCCTCTTACCCATTTAGTACCGGACAGGGTAGGAAATCTGGTACCATCTCCAAGTCCATTAGACTGATGACATGTAGCACAGTATACATTGTAAGTTTGAGCGCCTACTTCTAACAATCCTTTTTCTAAATTGTCCTTTTCTTCATCCGGCTTCCTAATATTTGTTCTTGATTCTTTTCTTTTAGCAAGCTCTTCTAAATCCCCATCAGAAAAATCTTCTTTATCTCCAGGATACATGATTCTCCAAATTTTCCCTTTTACACTTTCGGTCACATAAAGCGATCCATCAGGTCCCATAGAAAGTCCCATAGGACGAGCGGCTGCATCTCCGGTATTGACAATTGTATCTAATTGTGCAAAACCATCAGCAAATACTTCCCATGGACCAGAAGGTTTACCACCTTCAAAAGGAACGAAACCAACAAAATAACCGGCTTGTGGGTAAGGACCTCTAATGGTACTACCATGGAAAGCAACAAATGCTCCATCTTTATACCGTTCTGGAAATTGATCTCCTGTATAGAAAAAGAGGTCATTTGGTGCATAATGGCCTGGGAATCCCATGATAGGCATTGACACCGTATCAGCCCCTGTGGCTAACTCTTTATCTCCTCCATATTCTGGATTCAACAGTTTTTTACCACGGATTTGGTCATAGTAATAATAAGGCCAACCACCGTTGGTACCATCCTCTACTTTGAAAAACTCTTCTGAAGGAAATACCGCAGACTCCCATCTTGAATAAAGATCCGGCCAAGTTCGGTACAAATTATCACGTCCGTGTTGAACCACATACAGGCTGTTTTCTTTGTCATTCCAATCCATAGCCACCACACTTCTTATTCCAGTAGCATATCGGTAACCATCTTTTTGAGTTTGATTCAGCTTATTTGCATCAAATCTCCAAATACCACCGTGCCACTCAAGTTGAGGACAAGGAAACATGCCTGCCATCCCTGGACGTCTGTTAAATTCCTGGCAAACATCTCCTGGAGAACCAAAGGGAACATACATATTGCCTTCATTGTCAAATGCAAGTGGTTTGGCAATGTGCTCATAACCATGTTCTGCATTTTTGTAATCATCTCTCATGATTAATTCAGCCTCACCTTCAGGTACTAATTTTTCCGGATCTATTCTAATTCGGAAAACATCTCCGGCTGTACTGAAGTACAGGTACCCATTATAGATCTCCATACCTGTACCATAACTTCCAATTTCCGGGTAATCACCGAATACATTGACAATGTCGGCTTTACCATCGTCATCGGTGTCTCTCAAAGCTACTATGCCTTGTCCCTCGTCATTGGCAACTCTAAGCTTAACATAGATATCCCCATTCTCTCTTACAGTAAGATGTCTGGCTCTACCAATACTATCGGCCACTACAACAGCCTCAAATCCTCCAGGTAGCGTTAAACCACCATTATCAGAATCGCCTTTTGGCAACTTCGCCTCGGGTTGACAAGCAACCAGCAAGACAAGCCCAAACATCAACGAGAAATACGCGAAGCGATTTATTGCGCTAAAAGAAATATTTTTCATCATATATAAACTATTATCGATTAATCATTTTAATTAAATGTGGGTGATGCTATTATAAATTAGATAGGTAAGTTAACTTGAAATCGTAAAATTTCCTTAGAATACAATCGTAATAATAAAAAAAAATTACTTAAGTGGAGAAAGTAGCATGGAAATGGTTAACGGCTAGAAATGCGCTGTTAATTTTTTAACTTTTAAGACCATTTTCACAGGTATCGAGGTGATTCAATTTTAACCTGTAGTACTTTATTTGTGGTTTCATGTGCTCGTATGTCTTCTTGTTTAATCTGGCTCTAATGAAAGTCAAAGGCTAGAAATAATTAATTAAGGTTGAATTTATTGGCAAAAGTATAAAAAAAGACATCTTTATCAATCAAACATGTTAAATTTTTAACCAATATTTACAAATTTGTAAAACAAATAGAAATACCAAGTTCAAAATCAAACGGTTGTATTATCGCAAAAAAAGACCTCAATAGCGATTAGGTTGAGGTCGACGGTAGTAGAAGGATGTATTCTTTTATCTCCTTTAAATATTCCATCAATTGAATATTTGAAGGCAGGTTATATTTCTGTCCAAGAATTTGGTACCCCGAAGCGATAATCTTTGCTTTGGGAAATCTTTTCCCTAAAGATTGTAAGTAAGGTTCGACATTTTCGCCAGAAGGATTGGTAGTAATGGCCGTCACCAAAAAGTCAGGATTATGGGCTTTGTACACACTGTTTAGATCCTCGTCGGGCGTATTCTGTCCCAAATAAATCACCTTATGCCCGTATAATTTTAATAAATAAGAAGTGAAAAGTAATGAAATCTCATGCAATTCCTCTTCTGGCAAAAATAATAGAAATTTTTTACCCCCTCCGGTATACACCTGTCCATCAATGGCCACTATCAATTTTTGCCTAACCAGATTAGAAATGAAATGTTCTTGTCCGGGATGAATACTTCCGGTTTGCCAGAGAATACCAATTTTGGATAAAAAGGGATAAATTATATTGAGCATGGTCTGCTCAAAGCCAATTTTGAGGATATTAGTGGATATGATCTTTTCAAACCTTTCTTCATTGAGCTCCACCATGGCTATCACCATGGAATGGATCTGATCGTCATAAGCAAAAGACCGGTCAGTGAGATGAAGCACTTCTGTTTTCATTTCATCCAAGGTCATTTTCGCAATCTTACTAATTTTGAGCCCATTCTCATTGAGCAGCGCAACATTCAAAATTAATTTAAGGTCATCGTCATCATAATACCTGATGTTGGTTTCCGTTCTTTTTGGATTCAGCAATTTATATCGTTGCTCCCAAATTCTGACCGTATGGGCCTTGATACCAGAAAGCTGCTCCAGATCCTTTATGGAATACTTACTCATTTACCTTTTTTTTAAAGTACTTGTTAGGTACTATGAATAACCCGAAAGAAACGGCCTCGTCTCTTTTCTTGCTTGAATGATGCGCTTGATGTGCTTTAAAAATGCCCAGCAAGTAGCCAGTCTTTGGTTTAGTAAGAAGTTTCACCCTTCTATGAATCAATATATCGTGTAGAACAAAATAGCTTAAGCCGTAAATCGTAATTCCCAGCCCTATCCAAAATCTATAATCCAAGGTATCCACCCCCAAAAAAATTAAAACAATAGCAATACTTGCAAAAACAAGGGAGAAAAGGTCATTGAGTTCAAAAAACCCTTTAGAATGACTATGATGTGTTTTGTGAATATTCCACAAAACACCATGCATAATGTATTTATGAATAAACCAGCCGGAGAATTCCATGGTAATAAAACCAATAAAAATATAGAACAAAGCGTAAATCATTGTTATTAAAACCCAAGTTGGACGAATTTGTTTAAAGCGATTTTGTGTCTTTTATAAAATCAACGCTAGTGTTGAAAAAAAGAACAACAAATTGAAAAAGAGCACAAGAATAAGTGCATTCTCTTTCTCAAAAGATGACTTTCTGTATACAATTTGAATTATAAAGGCGACTAAAAACCAGGTAATATAATTTGACAAAGGTATACTTTCTTGATGCCATTCCCAGAAATCCAGGGCAATAGCTACTATTTCAAGACTTAAATCCAACAGAACCATTAAGAAAGCCCCTAAAGCGGATGCAATAAGGTCATTTTTAATCATTTTTTGAAAAATTCCTCCCGTCAGATAAACGAGTAAAAACCAATTTACCCCTATCATCAAAGGGACCCCAAACATTTTTATACCTAAAACATCTCCATAACTGTAATCCCCAAATAGCAAACCGGTATTGACACCAATAATTTCAGTAATCATCCCTACTAAGAATGCAAATAGGGAAAAGCCATAAAAAGCTTTGTTAAAATCACTATGAAAAAAGAGAAGTATACTGGTCACCAACAACAAATGAAAGGGGGTAATCAATTGAAACAATGGTCGACTTTTTTCCCAGTACAAGCCCATCAAACCCACAAGGTGAAGAACAGTAATAAATACTTTGGCTAACTGAGGTTTTTCAAGTTTAAAAAGAGTTGATTTTTCCATATGATTACGCATAGTAAAACAGAAAATTAAATATTGAGCTATAATTTTGTTTTCAATATACTATAAGTGTTTCTTTACATTTTTGTTCGAAAGAATCAAGACGAATTTAATAAAATTGCCTTAAACATGTCATAACTGGTAATCGAATGGTACTTTACAACATAACAATTAATATTGATAATGATAGAGAGGAAGAATTTATCGATTGGATGAAGCAGGAATATTTGTCCAGGATTATGCAAACTGGATTGTTCTACGAAAAACGTTTTTTCCGTCTATTGCACGATGATGGTAGTGGTGGGGTCAATTTTTCTGCTCAATTTTTAGCAGAAAGCATGGAGGATTTAGAGTTTTTCCAAGCAAAGTATGCCCCTCTGCTAAGTGAAATTATAAAAGAAAAGTTTGGAAGCCAATTTGTTTCCTTCCGGTCCGTTTTGGAATCAGTTGACTAATTCAGCATAACAAGGGATTAACTACCTGTTTTCATTAAAAGATCTCCTTTTCTTTTCACAATTAAAATCCCAAAATGCTCGTTCAAAATAGATTTACATCTATTTTCTGCAAACAATGCCCGGGAAGGAGTATCATACAGTAATGTCATTCTCAATAGGTTCTTTACATAGGCTGGATTTTGACCTAAAATTTGAACCCATTTTTGAAGTGTCTCTTTCCAATCATCCTGGTATTTCTCAAAGTGACTTTTTCCATCAAACCTAAGTTCCAATTGATTGGTACCAAATCTGTATCTAAAGATACCCGACAGTTGCTTGTAAATAATGGATAAATGATCTTCTGGAAAAGCCTTTTCAGAAAGAATTTTCAGGTAGGTATCATCCTGTAATTCAAGGGGGTTAAAAAGTAATGTAAAGGCTTTTTTCAATTCATCCACCATCATGCCCATCATCTCCTTTTCGATGGCATCCTGTGCCTGTCGAAGGATATAATTTTTATCTAATGGAAATAATTTTTTGTTCATGATTCACCTTTCAGCCTGCAAATTAAAGAAAAGTAATTGAAAAAATGTGGTCTTTTATCAATTTACAGCTTTTTATATCGATTTTCTACTCAGAAAAATGCATTGGCACAATGACAATAAGCATTTTTCTGAGTGGAAAATTACTTTATCTGGTCGATGCGCTGTTTATAGTTTGACCAAAGAATACAGCGTTTAAAAACAACTTATTCGTA
This sequence comes from Cyclobacterium sp. L-R, assembly GCF_056859355.1. Lineage (NCBI taxonomy): Bacteria > Pseudomonadati > Bacteroidota > Cytophagia > Cytophagales > Cyclobacteriaceae > Cyclobacterium > Cyclobacterium sp. L-R. Next base: position 119,588 of record NZ_JBSXOH010000089.1, on the reverse strand, counting down.
CCAAACCAGAAAGCCCTGAAGTTGGGGTTGTCGACAAAACCAATGGTTCTTCCTCTGCCCTTACCCGACACCTGAATTACACCTTTATTTTTTATCATTTCTAGATTGCTTGCATGTACATAACCACTCGCAAGAGGATTATCTGTATAGACCAGCGGATTGGCATAAGGATTTCCTGAAGGCTCAAGAAACTGATTTCCTTGTTTGAAAACATGTATATCAGTTGAATTATATCCATATCCAATCGGATGGGTAATGTCTAATTTGGCTTTAAAAATAGCCCCTCCTGTTACTTTGGCACCTTTGTCGTTTTGTAAGTCGGCATACTTCTTTTGGCCAGTACCCTCATTATATTCTGGACTTTGAAAATTAAACACAGCTATGTCATTATCAGCAAGCCAATTCATAGCAGAACCCCGGCTAATCAATGTCCCTCCATTTTGAACCCAGGATTTTAATTTCCCTGCTTCTTTTTCTCCCAAAACAGAATAATTCCCCGTTGGCAGAATAATAACATTGTACCTGTTAAGATCCGCGCTTGACATCCTATGCGAAGGCATAAGGGTTATAGGAATTTCCATACGTTGATCAAAAAGGTGCCAGATCTCTCCTGCATCAGCACTTCCTACTCCATCATCCACCAAAAGGGCAATAGACGGTTTTTTTAATACTGAAATGCTTGGTGAACCAAGATTTACTCCTGCAGTCAAGCCTGTAGTCAAAGCGTGAATATTCACTCCAGTAGCTGTCGCTACTGTTTTAAGGTCTTCGTAAAAAGCTTCTTCACTCTTTTCAGAATTACCTTTTTCGACTAAAATTGTTCCTCTACCAAACTTTTTATTGTCTTTGGTCTGAAACTCCTTGTGACTTACCCTTACCTGATAACCAAGATCCATCAACTTGTACAAAGCTTTAGGCGCATAATATTCCTCCCATTCGAAGGCATAACTGTATGCTCCTGCATCTCCAAGGATTTTACCCTCCTTAAAGGTGAGCCCCTTACTGACATTTACTACTTTAGCCAAGTTTAAAATCTTGCTGCTCAATGACATAAAATTCAAATTGAATGCCATAGGCATGTTCCAAGTGGAAACATCATAAAATAAACTGTCCTGGAAAGTGGTTCTTGTCTCAAACAAGGAATTGATAAGACGGTATTGGGCCTGATCCAAGGGTACAATAAAAGACTTTCCAGATTTGAAAGGCACCCCGTTCAAGGTTACGTCTTCCTCAAGGCTGTAAAGTTGAATGTCATGTTGAAGCAAGATGTCTGCAAAATGAAAAGTTCTGCCATAATCCTCTAAAGCTCCAAATATAAAAGCCTTATTATCGTCTTCTGTGTATTCTGCCTTAGCTTCTTTGTAAAAGTCAGACATATACGTATTTAACTCAACACGCATATCAGTAGCTGCATCGAAAGAGGAAAGAGCTGTAGTAAACTGATTTCTGATGGTAAAAGGAAAGGTTATTTCTCCAAATGCATTCTCCTGAAGATGCCCTCTCGAAGAGGCTTGCTCGAATAGAATTCCTACAGCGCCTTGAATATCCGGATAGGTAGAACCCTTACCAAAGTAATAATCATCAAAACTCTCTTTGCTATAATAAAGTGAGCCTATTTTATCCAGGTATTTTGCATGGTACTCAGCTATTTTCCCAGTTAATTCAAAGTTTTTGGCTGGAGTAAGTGGGTTGTTTCGACTTGGTATTCCCGGCTGGAAAAAGTAAGTATTGTCTGAACCCATTTCATGAAAATCCAATACGATATTAGGCAACCATTCCTGCAATTGGGCAATTCTCCCTTTAGACTCAGGATGTTGCACAGGTATCCAATCCCTATTTAGGTCAAACCAATAATGATTGGTTCTTCCTCTAGGCCAAGACTCGTTCAATTCTCTGTTGTTACGATCTCCATTGGGGTAGTAGCTTTTGTGACTATTGACCCAAGAAGCGAAACGATTAATCCCATCAGGGTTAATCGCAGGATCAATTAACAATATGATATTGTCCAGATCTTCTTCTATTTCTTTAGCAGCAGTAAAATGGTAAGCCGAAAGGAGTGAAGCATTGACACCAGATGGCTCGTTGCCATGAACCGAATGGCCCATGTACATTACCACTGGCATCCCTTCGAGATCCGATTTAAAATCAGGAAACCTTAGTCCTCCCCTTTGTTCTTTAAGCTTGTCTAATTGCTTGATGTTTTTAGGAGAGGAAACAACCAACATTAACAAAGGACGCTTTTCATAAGTACTTCCGTAATTAATCAAAGTTGCCCTTGAGGATTGTTCCGCTATAGTTTTATAATATTGAACCACCTGAGTGTGATTCGCATGCCACTCTCCTACCTCAAAACCCAGTACAGAAGATGGGGTAGCTATAGATTGGTCATAAGTATATTCGTCAGGCAGGTAATAATCCAGATTAAGATCCTGAGCACTAACCGCAAAATAAGCAAACAGTAATAAATTGCTCAATAGGACTTTTTTCATTTTTATGGAGGGGGTTAAATACGCGTAATTACTGAGGTGTGAATTCAGAGAATAAAATTATGATGTTTTTTAACATATAGAACTATCAATTATCAAAACTTAGGAGAAAATTTCTCCCAAAGCCAGGTTTAGATCTCCATATTCGAATTTAAACCCTGTACCTTCAATTTTCTCATTACTTACCCTGTTTCCACCCAAAACCATATTAGCCATTTCTCCAAGCCCAAGTTTCAAGGCAAAAGAAGGCACTCCAATATTAACAAAAGGTTTGCCTTTGTATTCAGCAGCCCTTTGAGTAAGAACTCTATTGCTTACGGGAACAGGGCCTACCGCATTGTATATTCCTGATAAACCATGGTTCTCAAGGGCATATTCTATCATTCTTGCCAAGTCATCTATAAAAATCCAGCTCAAATATTGCTCTCCTGATCCTAAAGGTGCTGCTACCGGCGGTTTCAACATTTCCTTAAGCGCTCCTCCTTCCTTGGCCAAAACTATTCCAATTCTAAAGGTAACTGTACGGATATTTAATTCCTGAAATTTATCGGTTGCTGCTTCCCATTTCCGTACCACATCCGCTAAAAAATCGTTCCCAGGAGGGTCACCTTCAAAAATTAACCTATCCCCTGTGTCAAAACCATAAAAGCCTATGGCACTTGAACAAACAATGGCCTGAGGTTTTTCCTTGGCTTTTTTTATGGTATTGAAGAGGAGCTCGCTACTATTTAAGCGACTATCCAAAATCACCTTTTTCCGATCTTCTGTCCATCTTTTCTCTGCTACTCCTGCTCCTGCCAGATGGATAATTGCATCTGCCCACTCTATGGCCTCTTCATCTATCCTCCCTTTTTTGGGGTCCCAATAGAAAGACTTTTGTGAATATTTCTTTGGATTCCTACTTAACCAGGCGACCTTTTTTCCTTTTGTTTCAAGATTTTTTGTAACAGAAGTACCAACAAGACCTGATCCGCCGGTAATTAGTATATGTTGCATAATTAATTTACCCCAATTTTCTGAAAATATTAGAAAGTGACTCACCACAAAAATTATTCCACCTGTATAAACATTTAAGAAAAAGTCACTTAGACCTTAATCTATTTACAATTTGTTCGGTAAATCACTTGTAACAAGCAAAATACAACTTGCTATTTTTCAAGACTTTACAAGCATTTTCTTGGTTTTATACAAAAGTTAAAGAAACAGTAGGAATAGGAGCAAAATTGGTTTAACAATACCTAAGCCCCAACTCCATTTATAGCATTATTTTTATCAAATAATATTTAAAATGTTTGCCTATATTTGCTTTGAATTGGTTATTGTATTTTACCAAGAAGTATATTGATAGCTCTTTTTGGGACGTAACCTTCTAACTTTATGGCTGGTATTTCAATAACGTGTATTTTAACCTTTTACAAAATAAACTTGGGTTGATGCTATTTCAAAATGTAAATTATTGGCTACATGTCAAATAGGAATCCTAACCTGCTATTGCTTTCCAAATTCATTTTCCAGGAATTGCTTCCCAATTTGACCTTTACAGCTAGGTGGTTGGTTTTAGCCCTGCTCATAGGCACATTAGTGGGATCTGCATCGGCTTTGTTTCTCCTTTCCTTAAATTGGGTTACAAATTATAGAGAGTCCAATAGGTGGATCATTCTATTTTTACCATTTGGAGGCTTTATTATCGGATGGATTTACCACAGGTATGGCACTTCTGTCGTCAAAGGAAATAACCAATTGTTAGAAGAATTTTATAACCCATTAAAGGTTATCCCTTTAAAAATGGCTCCATTGGTTCTTATAGGCACTTTGCTCACCCACCTTTTCGGTGGTTCTGCTGGCCGAGAAGGTACAGCTGTACAGATGGGAGGTGCAATTGCAGATCAATTCACGAAATGGTTTAAACTTACTGATGGAGATCGCAAGATGGTCATTACTGTAGGAGTTGCGGCAGGGTTTGCTTCTGTGTTTGGCACACCTCTAGCAGGCGCTGTCTTTGCCTTAGAATGGCTAGTAGTTGGCAGACTAAGGTACGAATCCATCCTTCCTGCTTTCATTGCAGCGGTGATCGCTAATTATGCATGCGAAGGCATTTGGCAGGTGCACCATACCGAATACACCGTACCAATCGTGCCTCCTTTGGACCTTATCAATATGCTATGGATCATACCAGCTGGTATTTGTTTTGGCCTGGCTGCCAGGTTATTTTCAAAATCCACACATTTCTGGTCAAAACTCTTTAGTCATAAAATTAAATACCCTCCTTTCAGACCTTTGGTAGGCGGAGTAATTATTGCTGCATCCGTTTTTATCATTGGCGACACCAAATACATAGGTCTAGGTATTCCCACCATAGTTGACTCTTTCTCTCAGGATTTGCCTTGGTATGATTTTTTGGTGAAAATCGCCAAAACTTCCCTAACTCTTGGCTCTGGCTTTAAAGGTGGAGAGGTTACACCTTTATTCTTTACAGGGGCGACACTTGGGAATGCATTGTCAGGCATTATCCCGTTGCCCGTAGCACTTTTAGCGGGAATGGGTTTTGTAGGTGTTTTTTCAGGAGCAACAAACACGCCACTTGCCTGTACTTTGATGGGAATTGAGCTATTCGGAGCAATTCCAGGAGTTTATATTGGCTTGGCCTGTGTCTTGGCCTACCTGTTTAGCGGACATTCTGGCATCTACCATTCACAGATTATCGGCTCTCCAAAGACCACCCGTTTGATCAATAAGAAAGGGAAAAAATTGGGTGACTTATAATTGTCAAATTCCAAACTAAAAGTAAATTTCTAGTAGTTTTAATGTTGCAATAACAAATTTTAATAAAAAGATTTGTTTAAATGCACAACAAACAAGAAGCTTTCACCGTATTGACTTTGGATTGAATTTGATACTATGAACAATATTGCAGCGTTGCGTAAGGCCATTGAAATTTTCCAGTCTTACGGCATTCCTTTGACCGGAAAGAAAAAAGCAGCCAACTTTTACTATGATTTGAGGATGGATAAAATATTTGTGTCCGGTTTAATCTTTGAATTGGAGTCCGAGTTGAAAAAAGAACTTGAAGATGAAAAAGTAGCACGTATTCAAACGCCATCTGAGCTGATTGATACTTTATTAAAGGCTTCTTAATTACTTCCTCCTTATAAAATTTCACCTTCCCAATAGAAGGGTTTTCAGGCACTTTTTTATAGTTAGGATTCTTATAAATTTATACTTTTCCAAGTTTCCTTACTTTGTCCTACACTTTTTCAAATTTAGGAAACTCTATTTGCTATAATCCCTTCCGATCAAATCCATTTTGTCTTTAGAAAACGGGCACAGTGAAATTTACCCACCATATAAAAAGTTGCGTAAAACTTGAAATAAACCGCTTTTTTCTTTTACTTATGCCTTTCATTTCGAAAGAATTATAAACCCAAAGTATGAAAGAAAGAAGAGAGTTTATCAAAAAATCTATATTTGGCGCCAGCGGATTGACCATCGGTGCTATGAGCTTCAGTGCAAAATCTTATGGTTCCATCATTGGTGCCAACGACCGCTTTAGAATGGCTGTATGTGGCGTAAATGGCCGTGGAAAATCACATATCTCAAATTTTTCAGGATTGGACAATGTCGAAATCGCCTATTTAGTAGATCCTGACAAGAATGTTCTCAATCAACGTGTTCAATCTCTCCGCGATGGAGACACCAAAAGCAACCGTGTACAAGGTGAAGCAGATGTGCGCAGGGTACTTGAGAGAAAAGACATTGACGCCATAAGTGTAGCTACACCCAATAGCTGGCATTCCCTAATGGTGGTATGGGCAGCGCAAAATGGCAAACATTGTTACGTAGAGAAGCCGGCAAGTCATGACGTCCATGAAGGAAGAATAGCCTTGGCTGCTGCAGAGAAATATGGAATAGTAGTACAACATGGCGCTCAAAGGCGTAGTAGTGATGAATGGCGTGATCAGGTAAGTGATATCAAGTCAGGAAAATATGGTAAAATGTTGGTTTCACATGGCTTTGCCTGCAAGCCAAGGGAAGGTATAGGCTACAAACCCAATACTGCACCTCCTAGTAATCTAGACTGGAATTTATGGAAAGGCCCGGCAGTAATTGACCAGTACAATGAAAACCTGGTGCATTATAACTGGCATTGGAACTGGCAGGTAGGAAATGGGGAATTGAACAATCAAGGTACCCACCAACTGGATGTGGCTTACTGGGCATTGGATGATGAGGTGGCCAATACACACCCAGTAAGGGTAATGGCCATGGGCGGTAGGTTCAATTGGGATGACCAAGGGGAGACGCCAAATACCATGTTTGCTATAGCAGAATTTGCCAATGGCCAACAAGTCTTTTTCAATGTTAGAAATGCTAACCATGAAGGTTATGTAAAAGAAGTAACGAACCGTTTCTATTTTGAAGATGGCGGCAAATTAATAGATGGTGAATACAAATCACACAATGGAAGTCAGCCACGCAATGTAAATGTGAAGAAAGTGCCTATGACTCCAGGAGGTGCATTTGGAAGTTTTATTAATGCCTGTCGTGCCAATGATCCTAAAATGGCCAACGGAAACATGTTTGATGCCCATTACAGCTGTACTTTAGGTCACTTAATGAACATCTCTTATAGAATGGGAGAAAAAGTCCCTTTCAATGCAAAAGCAGGAAGATTTGGTGACAACAAATTGGCTTTTGAAGAATTTATGAAAATCCACGAAATCGCGAGAGATGGAATGGGTGTTCCGGTAGATCAGGCAGACTATATCGTAGGCCCTTGGTTAGAATTTGATGGAGACACGGAATTTTTCACTGGAGACAGATCTGTAGAAGCAAACCGATTGCTCTTTGATCCTAGAAGGTCTGAGTTTGACCTTCCCTCACCGGATAAAGTTTAAAACAATTGCAAAGGCTGTTTCTGAAAAGAAGCAGCCTTTTTTTATCCAGGTTTCAGCCTATCAATAAATCGGGTCCTCGGGAACCGAAAGGTAACAGTGCTCATGTTTTTTCATCCCTATTTTAGGGTAATAAGCAACCGCTTTTGGAGCTGATAGCAATATTAAATTGGCCAAGGGAAAAGCAGCTTTTGTCAGCTTTACCAACATTTTCCCAATGCCCAGCTTTTGATAATCACTGTGTACCGCTAAATCTGAAAGGTAAGTGCTATAGCAATGGTCAGAGATGGACCTTGCAATGCCTATCAATTCACCATCCTTCCTTGCAGTAAGGATCAAATCGGCATTCACAAGCATCTTTTCCAACCTTTCGAGGTCTTCAACGGGCCTTCGTTCGCCTAAAGTAGAAGCAATAAGTAGCTTTTGAAAATCTTTTGGATCTAATTCAGGCTCGGCCTGATAAGTAAGGGAAGATGACATATACGCTCTTTTTAGGATTACTATTTGGGTAAAGGTAAAAAATATTTTATTTTCCATTTCCAGATAAAAAACAATATCTTGTAATTAAAGAATTTGACCCGAATTAGGCAATGGTACTGGTGATATTAGCACAAAATAGATTTGCCCTTGCTTATTTGAGGTATAACTAAACCTAATCAAACCATGACAAGCAGAAGAAACTTTTTGCAAAAACTGACTCTTTCCGCAGTTTCCCTTCCCCTGATCCCAAATTTCACTCAAAAAGCACAAGCAAATATGAATAGCAATCCGAAAAAAGCAAGCACCTTAAGAGTTGCCATAATGGGATTGGGTAGCTATGGTACGCGTGTGGCCAAAGCAATGCTGGATTCCAAAAATGCCAAATTGGTGGGTTTAATCAGTGGTACTCCCTCCAAGGTCAAGGACTGGCAAGCGACCTACAACATCCCGGATAAAAATTGCTACAACTATGAAAACTTTGATGCCATCAAGGACAATCCGGATATCGATGCCGTTTACATCATCACACCAAATGCCCTCCACCACGATCAAACACTTAGGGTAGCAGCCGCTGGAAAACACGTGATTTGTGAAAAACCAATGGCCCTGAATGCCAAAGAAGGCAGAGAAATGGTGGCCGCTTGTGACAAAGCGGGTGTTAAATTATTGGTAGGATACCGCATGCACTTCGAGCCCAACACCCTTGAAATTATCCGTTTACGCGACAGTGGTGAGTTTGGGGAGATCAAATTCTTTCAGGGATTAAGCGGATTTAGAATCGGTGACCCTACCCAATGGCGACTCAACAAAGAATTGGCAGGTGGCGGCGCCATGATGGACATAGGGATATATTCTATCAATGGCGCCCGGTACATGGTAGGCGAAGAACCAATTTGGGTAACCGCCCAAGAGACCAAAACCGATCCCGTGAAATTTAAAGAAGGTGTAGATGAAACCATTACCTTCCAATTTGGATTTCCTAGCGGAGTTATCTCTTCCTGCTTATCTACCTATAGCACAAGCAACCTTGATAAGTTTTTCTTAAATGGCACCAAAGGCTTTGCAGAGATGCAACCTTCTACAGGCTATGGTCCAATTAAAGCTTGGACCAATAAAGGCCCATTAAGTTTCCCACATGTAACGCACCAAACCGTCCAAATGGATAGAATGGCAGGGATCATATTGGACGGTGAGACTGCCAAAGTTCCTGTGGATGGAAAAGAAGGTTTAAAGGACTTAATCATTATTGACGCCATTTACAAAGCCGTAAAAACGGGTAAAAAAGTAAAGATTGATTTGACCTAAAAGAACATCTAAATATAAAGCCAATAGTCATTTAGCTGTAATTCGAGTGATGTCCCAAAGGAGAAATTCTTTGGGATTTTTTTTTATTGAGGGAAATTTATCGCAAACGACAATAATTCCCTGAAACCATTTTAAGAACTAAGCCTAATCCCAAAGGGATAGCAGCCTAATAAATCAATATGTCACTCCTACGGAGTTTAAATCCTATTCTGGCCCTATTTTCTATAATCTTTACACCCCTTTGGGGTTTAAAATTATCAAACTAGACAAATTGGGAAATAGGATATGTACTTCAAAACAAATCCTGAAGGGATGACAGGATTATAGAATCACAATTCTCCTTAAATCTAAAACCCTAAAGGGGATGAAAGTCATTTTCCAGACCTGGCTATGTCCGAAAAAATAGTTAAATTAAGGTCTCTCTATTCCCTTTTGGAGGATTTTTGTTTAACTAACTAAATAACCCTATCAATCAAATTTCAATTTTTCAAAATCCCATATGGTAACAAAAATAAACATCCTAGGTATATGTGGTAGTGCTAGCCCAGACTCCGCCAACCTTAGCTTATTAAAATACCTCGGGGATTTGGGGAAAGCTGAACTTATCATGGAAATCCTTGATAATTTGACGGAACTACCCCACTTCCAAACTACATTAACGGAAAACAATGTGCCGGAAAAAATCATCTCCTTAAGAAAGAAAATTGACAAAGCAGATGGGGTGATAATTTGTAGCCCGGAATATGTTTTTAGTATACCCAGCGGTTTAAAAAATGTATTGGAATGGTGTGTTTCTACGACCGTTTTTTCAGAAAAGCCTGTTGGTCTGATAACGGCTTCAGCAAGCGGGATAAAAGGACATGAAGAATTGAAACTAATCATGGAAACCATTCAGGCAACTTGCAAAGAGGAAACATCCCTTTTGGTTCAAGGCATCAAGGGAAAGGTAAATTCTGCAGGGGAAATAACAGATCAACCTACGAAAAACCAATTGGCCTTATTCCTTGGAGCTTTTATCCATTCAATTGAAGGAAAAAGAAACATTGAAAATAAAAACTTTTAATTCGATTGCAAGGTCAGTAAAAACGAATCCGTATTTGGTAAATTCAATGGCTCCAGTCCTACCCAATCGCGCAAAGCATTTCTGGTAATTATTGCTTGGGAACAGCCGTCCGTTGTGCCAAATTCATCCTTTAATGAATTCGAAAAGCCTCCATCATTACGTGAGAATCGCAGGACATTTTCTATGGAAATTTTTATAATATCCTTCTTCTCTTTTTCACTAATCATTACATAGGGTTTGACAACAACAAGTAAGTTAAGCGGATTCCTTACCCAGGTTGAATTGCGACATTCCTCTTCACGAATGCATTTTAAGGTGCTTTTTAGAATCTGGTTTGCATTTGGCATTTCTCGCTCATAAAACCTATAAAGGCTACTGACTTTAAAGGCACCTGAAAGTTGAACATACAATGAACTTCCTCCCCAAAAACCATTTTCGTTTTGATTAGTTGCCAGAAAATCAAACATGGCCTCCACTATTTCTTCTTGTAAGGGGCCTTCAAGAGAGCCGATTACGTTGCCCTGCGCAGACAAAGTTCCCCCTGCCTTCCATGGATTTTCTTCCCAACCCAAAGTATGCAACAAATCATTAAAATTATCGACTGATTTCAAATGAATTAGGCCATCCTCTTCAGCGTCCTTGTTGCCTTTGATTGAGGGGTAAGGATATTTGGAACTGGCATCTAATCGCCTAAAGGCACCTTTCACATAACTTAGCGCCCTGCCCCTTCTCTTGTCTATATTGCGGTGTTCGTTAGGATCATCAAAAAACCCTGTCTCCGCATCTTGAAATGCTTGCAGGAAATTTACCCATCGCTGCTTAAGTGAATCGGGGATAGTATTGGTTAAGCCATTGTCATCAATTCTACTTATTACCCTGCAAGTAGACTCAATCTTTGGAGGGGTCTTTTTTTCGGGGTTATTTTAAAATCCGCCCGAAGTTGGATCATACAAATTGGCATAAAAAACGAACAGGTTTTCAAACGATTTGTCCAACTGCTTAACTTCTAATAGTAATTCCTTGCCTTGCTGACTTTTACAACTCAATGAAAGGCCACTTAATGTTAAAACCGCTATAAGTAAATAAATTCTTTGCATTAATTTGAAATGATTTGTGGAGTTGATGATGGTAAATGCATGTTCCTGATGGTTATATTTTCTTAGTCAAATATTCTATGCTTACCTAACATATCATTAATATTTTCAATGTGCTTTTCTTGATTACGTAAATTTTCACCTTTAATAACTGCTTTTTTTAACACTCCAATAACTTCCTTTTTATTAGTATAAGGAGCGACTTCATTGTTTTGCTTAATGAGTCTAAGCACTTCGAATACCCTTGAGGATTTCACAAGAAACGTTCCCTCAGGAACGAAATTGATTTCTTTTAATTCACAATCCCCAAAGAAAACTATTATTGAGAAAAATGGAATATTTTCAAACTGTCTTAATTGCTTACGCAGGATTTCAATATGACGATTATTTTATTTATTGGGTTATAAAATCTATATTTCTTCTTCCCATAAGCTAGAACTTTAGTCCAATGTGAATGATTGGCATTACCAAAAATCCAACCTGTGTAATCCTTCACTTCAAGCACAATAATTCCTTCAGATGTTGCAACCACTACATCAACTTGAGAAAACTCACCATTTTTCTTTTCAATGCATAAGTCATGGAAAATTGTTGGTGCAGGAACACCCCATTTCAGCATTTGCAAAACCAGTTTTCTTTCTGATTTGGTACCACGATTAAGTGAAGTAACGGTCTTTAGAAGATTTCTATCCCTAAATTTTCTAATCACCGAAAAAATCACCTTGAGAAGCACCAGACCAATTACTATCCAAAAATGATATCGTAATTTTTTAATATTAGTTTCCAAACTTCCATTGCTAGCTTTTCAATAACCTTTATACTGTGCATCTTAACTTAAACTCACTACATACTGAATTGGTAATCTTCATGAAACCCATTTTTATGGCATTCCACTGATTTAGCATATGATTTTACACAATAATTCTGATACTCAAATTGTATCAGGAAAGGACAAACACATGGCTTGTGCTAAATTTTAACCATTAATTCACTTTCAATAACTTATCAATTCCTTTTTCTTTACTATGCATTCCGTCATAAAAATACGTTTCATCAAAACCTACTGCATTGGGATCATATGAGCCATAAACTCTAATTCCATTAACTTTTGCAAAATTCACAATACGGTTTTCAGTATTCACTACATTAGGGTAGTCCTTTGAAATTTTCTCATAAACTAAGGGTGGGTATGGACATAAAAAGAAGTCAACTGTAATATTATTTTTTTCCAAGTGAAAAATAAGTGCTTGAAATTCATTCCAAATATCATCTGAAATAGTCACGAAATTTTCAATACTATAAATACTTCCTTGAATGTAATTTTTCATTTTAGAATTGATATCAACCTGCGAGGCATTTCTATAAACCTCTCCATAAACCAAGGAACCATCCGTTAGTTTAGTATTCGTCTTATTGTACTTCTTTTTCGTTTCTATAGGTTTAGAGGGCTGTATTAAACTTTTAATGATCGCTTTAAAGGACGCTTGAAAATAAGACAATGATAATAATTGACTGTATTTATAAGTGTTAATTTTTACGGATTTCTCTTCAGTAATATTGTAGTAATTATTGTAGTAAAATTCAAGTGACTTCCATTTTGATTGCTTATTATTTTCGTTAAATAACCATGGGTCTATTCCAATAATTATCCTATCAGGAAGTAAGTCACATTCAGTATAAATTTGAATCAGGGCGATAAAATCTTTCAAAGATGCTCCACTAACGGAATTGTTAAAAACCACATGTTCTTCAGGGTAATGTGTTGAATTAATTAACATTGTACGACTCGAACCCAACACCACAACTTTTGGCGTCTTGACCATTTTTTCAATACATTCTTTTTGAAATAGTCTATCATCATAATTACTAATATTGGTTACGTAATTGCCATTTAATACAATTTCAGACATTTGCTTTTCATATTCAGTATCAAATATTCTTGCAGCATCTCCAAAGTAATTAATAGTTACAAGTAAAAAAAGTAAAGGAATAGATAGCAGTAGCGTTTTATAAATGAATTTTCCCATCTAACCTAAAATTGAAAATATATAAATTGATTGTCGCTGAAATTACCAAAGAGAAATATTGAAAAAGCAATCCCATAATAGTAGGAGTAACGATAAAAAGGTTTCCAACTAGAGCCTTTATTTTGAATTGCATACTGGCCATCTCTTCCTGACCATTCAATCATGAGAAAAATAACTATTAGAAATATGGTTTTTAAGCCATTCATATCTAAACCGATTTCCGGAAATTTAAATAAAGATGTAGATAGAATTTCTGATAGAATAGATACTGCATGCGCAATATTTTCTGCCCTAAAAAATATCCATGCAAAAACTGTTAACCCAAACGTTAATAGCATAAATGAAAGTTCTTTTAAATTTGGCAGCAATTTACCATGAGCTACAATTTCAAAATTTTTTCTGTTTCTTTTGGTTAATATTAACGGTAAAAAATAAACTGCATTTAGCGCTCCCCATATAATAAAAGTCCAGTTTGCACCGTGCCAAAAACCACTGACTATGAAAATAATAAATGTATTCCTTACTTTCATCCAAATGCCACCACGGCTTCCACCAAGTGGAATATATAAATAATCTCTAAACCATGTTGAAAGTGAAATATGCCACCTTCTCCAAAACTCCGCAATATCTCTTGAAAAATAGGGAAAGTTAAAGTTTTGCTTCAGATCAAATCCAAAAAGCCTAGAAGTGCCAATCGCAATATCAGAATAACCTGAAAAATCTCCATAAATCTGAAAGGTGAAGAATAATGCCCCCAAAACTAAGGTGCTACCAGAATAATCTGACGAATTATTAAATATATGATTTGCGTATTTTGCACAGTTGTCCGCAATTACAATTTTTTTAAACAATCCCCAGAGTATCTGTCGCATCCCATCAACTGCAAGCGGATAGTCAAAAATTCGTTTATTATAAAACTGCGGTAATAATTGGCTTGCTCTTTCAATAGGACCTGCAACCAATTGGGGGAAAAAGCTTACAAATGCAGAGAAAGCAAGGAAATCTTTGCTAGGTTCTAATTTCTTTTTATAAACATCGATTGTGTAGCTCAAAGTTTGAAACGTATAAAAACTAATACCCACAGGTAGAATGATATTAAGGGAGCTTGCTTTAATCTCTGACCCAAAAAATGAAAATGCGGCTATAAAGTTGTCAAGAAAGAAGTTGTAGTATTTAAAGAAACCAAGAAAACCTAAATTCACAAAAATACTTAACCATAAAAGGGCTTTCCTTTTTGTTTGGTTTTCTTCATCCTTCAACCTAAATCCAACTGAAAAGTCAATAAGCGTGCTAAATAAAATCAAAGATAAAAATCTCCAATCCCACCAACCATAAAATACATAACTTGCTGCAACTATTAAGATATTTTGCGTTTTTAAGTTGCTGTTTGTAACAAACCAATAAAGCACAAAAACGATCGGTAAAAAAATAGCAAAATCTATTGAGTTAAAAAGCATTGATATTTATAGGATTTTTTTGCAATAATAGGATTTTCTAGAATCACGAACAACACAAGCCCCCGTCTATATTATCCTTAATCGTACCATAAACATACTATTCTCAAGACTTTATTCTCTTTAGGATGAGAAATCCAGCATTGAGTAAAAACCTAGATTTAAAATCCCTGCTACATGGTTACACACCAAAATAGTAGTAAAACTGATAGAGAAAAATATTGAACCTATTGAATTGAACCCTGTTTGAATTGTTCAACCTAAAATTGCACCCTTCGACAGGCTCAGGGACCGTGCTCAGAGTTAGAGACACTAGCCTTAACTCGGGTCCCATTCCAGCGTATTCAATATAACCTGCAGGAAATTCGGGTTTTGATAATCTAATTCCTCATGGCCTGCCTGATAATAAAACACCATCCCTTTGCCTTTTGGACAATACCAGCCTGAAGTGGGTTGAGCTCTTGCTCCATCCTCTGTCCTAAAACCAAATAAAACGGTCTTTTGGTCGTCGGTAAAACGCTGGTTTAAAAACAACTCAGTATTGAAAAGTTGGAAAGCATCAAACTCCCCATCGTAATATGTTTCGTACTCGGATTTAAATGGGACGACTTTTTCATAGTTGATCCCATTGCAGGTGATAAAATGTCCGGGATTTAGATTTACCATGGAATAGGTCAAATTAGCCAAGACCTTCCATGGATATTCCTGATGATCCCTTGGGAACAATTGGATGCCCAAAAAATCAAGCCACTGGGGATTTTTCATTTTTGAAGAGGAAATACCGTGATGCAACACGATTAATGAACCTCCGTTTATGGTATAATCAATCAATGCCTGTGTCGTTCTGGGTGCATGGGTTACATGGACATACATAAAAACAAAGTCAAAATCGGATAAATCCGATTCAAGTTCTTCTTCGCTCGTCTTACTTACCAAGTAACTCTGTTTCACCAAGCCATCTGCCAAGACATCCATTTCAGGCCAAGTGTCAGCAACAATTAAAACCTTGTTTTGCTGGGCAAAAGCTGAAATTGAAATAGGTATCAGTACGATTAGTACCAACAAAAATTTAAACGATGGTGATTTTAGGTTCATGGTTTTATTTTTTTTTTCTTTTTGTACATTTTTTAAGGCAGATTCTCTTTCCATTTGTACACAAATACAGCATGTTCACGTTACGTGAACAAGAAATAAACGTGAGCATATTGTTTTCTTTGCTCTATTTACTAAGAATAAGTTACTCTAAATAAAGTAGTAAGCAGCACGCTTCTCTTCCTAGTCTGTACTACAACAACTTGGTGGCATTTCAAATTTAACCGAAATGCAAAACTACCACCAATAATCAGGCTCCCATGTAAATAATTGGGCAATGTATTTCTTATTCCTAACCCCCTACTCCTCCCTAGGCATTCTTTCATCCCTTTCTGAAATCTGATAGACAAGGGCAGCAATCACTGTGGCATTGATCATCACATCTCTTTCCGGTACATATTCCATGGCATCCAGGTTGGTATGGTGGGTTACGGTGAAATAGTTGAGCATGTCCTGAATGATCTGAAATCCGGGGATCTTGTAATAATCGAAAACATCGTGATCGGTGTAGTTGGTGTTTTGGATGCTTAGGTTATCTACATCGAGATGATCGTAAGGCGCCAGCATTTCCTCAAAAACAGGTCTAACGCCTTCATTTCCCTGTAGGTAGATGCCTCGCATTTTACCTGCACCGTTGTCCATGTTTAAATAGGCGGAAATTTTTTCAACTTCCCTTTTCCTGCTTGTTTCGCCTACTTTGCCAAAGTGGTCCTCAGCATAAGCCAATGAACCTAAAAAGCCTTGTTCCTCGCCTCCCCAAAGGGCAATTCTTATGGTTCGCTTGGGTTTCAACCCTGTGGCTTTGAGGATACGCATCACTTCCATCATCACACCGGTGCCTGCTCCATTGTCTGTGGCTCCGGAAGCCGGATGCCAGGTGTCAAAATGGGCACCTATCATCACCACCTCATCCTTTAATACGGGATCTGAACCTGTAATCTCTCCGATGATGTTCACATTGTTTTCCGGCTTCAAATAAAGCTCTGAATCCAAATGAAATTTGATTTTTGGTTGGATTTCTCTGTCAACAAGGCGTTTTAATTTCCCGAAACTTTCCGGAGAAATTGCAAAATAAGGCACTGATTTGATGTGACTTTCTCTAAAACTGTAGGTGCCACTTGGGTGAACAATTCCTGGCGATAAAGGGGTAGTTCCTAAAATGCTAAGCGCTCCTTCTTCTTTCAAAAAGGCATAAAAAGCATCGTTCTTCCGCATTCCTTTTTCGAAAACAACATCCTTATTGGCCACCAAGTCCACATTTCCGGAAGTTGGCCCAAGGGGGCTTGGGGAAGCAGGTAGGATATCTTTTTTCGCACCTTCTATTTCTTCTTTGGTAAATCGAGTTGAGAGCGGATCAAATAACATGTTTTGCTTGGGAACGGAACCTATCAAAACAGTCTTGCCTTCCAGTTTGCCTGCCCATTGTTTTTTCACGGCTTCTATGTCGCCATAATTTTCTATCCAAACCATGTCCCCTATTTGCACCCCATTTGAACTTTCGGTCCAGGCATATGGATAGGCATGTATTTTCATATAGGCTGGTTCAATCATTTCCACATTAAATGACTTCACTTCCCAACCCATGCAGTCATCGCAGTAATTCTCAAAGTACACCTTGTCCACGCCCCAGTTTTCCAGGGTTTTCTTCGCCCATTGGGCTGCAGTAAGGTATTGATCTGTTCCGGTCAACCTAGGCCCATAAACATCAGACAAATCTCCAATGAGTTGCATGACCTGCGATCGCTGAAAGCCTTCTGTGTTGATTTTGGAAATCGCTTGGGATGTTGTTTGTCCAAAGGAACTGAATCCAACAAAAAGAAATAGGGCAATAAAAAGTGTTGAAAAGACTTTCATAAGGTGATCGAAAATATACTTGGTTAAAATCGAATGAAATTAAGAAAGAATTATGAAAGCACAAGGCTACAATTATTGATAATGAGAAATATAACTAAGTTGGATAATTTTAAGTATAAAAATTGAATTTGTTAGAGCAAGCCCCCTATTATTAGAAGAAAAAACCCCATTTCAAAGGATTGGGAATTCTTATGGAACCTCTCCAACTAATTGAAAACTTGAACTCAATTTTACATTCGTTCTGAGGAGTTTCCGGGATATATTCCGCCCCTACTGGGCTAGAATTAAGTTAAGGATATAGTTAATTCTATAATGTGGAAGCCTGAAAGACTGATATCTCAAAGCGATGCGTGGAGCCCATCGGTACTTGAATTAATTATTCCATAAATCCTGACATGGCGAAATATTTTCTTTCTCGATTCCGGGTTTAACCAAATTTAACCTAGTAAGGCACACTCTTTGATAATCTGAAAAAATACAGTCCCTTTCTCCGTATAAACAATTGTAAGCTTCCCTTCCCATGAAAAACTTAAAAACCAATATTTACTTTAAAGTAACTACAATCACCATCATCGGATTGTTATTACTCATCCCAACTTTTATGATTGAAAATTTAATTAGTGAAAGGGAGTGGACCCAAGATGAAGCAATCAGGGAAGTCAGTGCCAAATGGGGTGAGGAACAGACAATTTCCGGTCCTTTTATTTCCATTCCTTACCATCGCTATGTAAAGCAATTTTCACCCAAAGATTCCATTGAAAAAATAGTTCAGATAAAGGAGCATCTCCATATATTACCAACAAAGCTTAATATTTCCGGCAATATAAACCCCGAGAAACGCCATAGAGGCATCTACGAAATCGTCGTCTACAATGCTAAACTGGATATTTCTGGAACATTTAACCAATTTGACCTGAAAGCACTTGATATCCAAACTAAAGATATTTTATTTGATCAGGCAGAATTTGTGGTGGGGATAAATGACCTCAGAGGGATCGAAGAACAAGTGAATTTGAATTGGAATAAGGAAAAGGTCTCCTTCAATCCCGGTGTACCTACCAATGATATCGCAGGTAGTGGCATCAATGCTTCTTTAGCGATCGACCCAAATGTTGATAAAATTTACGATTTTGATTTGAGTCTAGACTTAAAAGGAAGCCAAAAACTGTATTTTACCCCGGTTGGCAAAATAACGGATATTGATTTATCTTCAAAATGGCCCAACCCAAGTTTTAATGGAGCATTTCTGCCCGACCATAGAGAAGTAAATGATAAAGGGTTCAATGCGAATTGGAACATCTTGCATTTAAATAGAAACTACCCTCAAATATGGGCCGGAAGCCGACATTCCATTGATCCCTCTTCTTTTGGAATAGACCTACTCCTGCCAGTCGACAATTACCAAAAAACCTACAGATCCATCCGATATGCAATCTTATTTATTGGCTTTACCTTCCTTGTATTTTTCTTTATTGAGGTACTAAATAAAATTTTTATTCACCCAATCCAATACATCCTGGTTGGGGTTTCATTGATTGTTTTTTATACGCTTTTACTTTCCATATCCGAACACCTTAAATTTAATCTCGCCTTTATTGTTTCCGCTATAGCAACTTTGTCCCTTATCGCAGGATACGTGAGGGCCATCTTAAAATCGGGGAAATTAACCATGCTGATCACCGGAATTTTAACGGTGCTTTACAGCTTCATCTTTGTAATAATTCAACTTCAGGACTATGCGCTCCTTATTGGAAGTATCGGTTTATTCATTATTCTGGGGCTGGTTATGTACTTCTCACGTAAGATTGATTGGTACAATATTAACTTGGAAGGAGAAAAATAGTAATCCTACCACATTCAGAGGTAGCCCAAAGGTTTCGCATTTTCTTTCCCGAAAAATGTGAAACCTTTGCCTGAAAGGCTGATATCTCAATGGGATGGGTGGAGCCCATCAGTCCATGGATTAGGAATTACATAAGCCCTTACCAAGCAAAATATATTACCTCTTTAAATTTAATGAATCATTCACTTTAAAGAACCATATCCTATTTTGATGATTTAATTATTTATCGTAATATTGCAATTAAATAGCAAGGAAAAATGGGACTAGCAAAAACAGAGAAATTTACCGACAAACAAAACCAAATCGCTTTGTTTGCAAAGGCTTTCGGGCATCCCGCTAGAGTTTCCATATTACAATATTTGTTCAAAATAGATTCTTGTGTTTGTGGAGATATTGTGAATGAAATCGGACTGGCTCAACCTACCATATCACAACACCTCAAGGAACTAAAACACCTGGGTTTAATTAAAGGTAATGTAGAAGGCACTAGCGTTTGCTATTGTATCAATACGGAGAAATGGGCCGCCATGAAATCGCTTATGTCTGAATTTCTAGACCAGGACATTTCAAATAAACCAAATTGCTGCTAAAAAAATTTTATTTGATTAATCGTATTATAGCAATAAATAGATGAAAACTCCTAATCCAACCAAACTACCAATGCAAGCAACTCAGTCTACATTGTTTCCGGAATTAATAAATACCATCCAAAACTTAAATCCTGAAGAAATCACGGATGAACGCAAATCCGTTTTAAAACCCTTAATTGATTTCATTCAGGTCAAAGTTGACAATCAAAAGGAAATTAGACTTAATTTCATATGTACCCACAATTCGAGGAGAAGCCACTTGTCCCAGATCTGGGCACAAACGATGGCTTATTATTTCGGGGTAAAGAATGTTTTTTGCTGCTCCGCAGGAACAGAAGCCACAGCGCTTTTTCCAATGGTGGCCAAAACCCTAAAAAACTCAGGGTTTCACATTAAAGCTATCTCAGAAGATAATAACCCAATTTACAGCATAAAATATTCTCAAAATCAGCATCCTATCATAGGGTTTTCCAAAAGCTTAGACGATGAATTCAATCCCAAATCTGATTTTGCTGCCATCATGACCTGCTCACAGGCAGATGAAGCTTGCCCCAATATCTCAGGGGCAGAGAAACGGATACCGATAACTTTTGACGATCCTAAAGCATTTGACAACACTCCTAAGCAAGCGGAAAAATACCAGGAAAGAAGCCTACAGATTGCAACTGAATGCTACTACATTTTCTCTCAAATCAAATTATAAAATGGCAGCAAAAAAAATAGGGTTTTTAGACAGAAACTTAACCCTTTGGATTTTTGTGGCCATGGCATTTGGGGTTGCACTTGGCAATTTTTTTCCAAACTTTCCTCAAATCATCAATGCCTTCAATAGTGGAACAACCAATATTCCCATTGCCATAGGGTTAATTTTAATGATGTATCCCCCCTTGGCAAAGGTCAATTATTCTCTTTTACCCAAGGTTTTCAGAAACACAAAAATCCTATCCATATCCCTTGTCTTGAATTGGATTATTGGCCCGGTCTTGATGTTTTTATTGGCCATCACTTTTTTAAGGGATTACCCTGAATACATGGTTGGACTAATCCTTATTGGATTGGCCAGGTGCATTGCCATGGTACTGGTTTGGAATGACCTTGCAGAAGGAAGTGCTGAATATGGGGCCGGTTTGGTGGCCTTAAACAGTATTTTTCAGGTTTTTGCTTACAGCTTTTACGCCTGGATTTTTATAACCGTACTTCCTCCCTATTTTGGTTTTGAAGGTGCCATAGTGGATATTTCGATTGCAACCATAGCTGAAAGCGTTGCCATATATTTGGGCATCCCATTTCTGATGGGGATTTTAAGCAGATTCATTTTAGTTAAACTTAAAGGTGAGGAATGGTACAATAATGTATTTATTCCAAAGATCTCTCCCATGACTTTGATCGCCTTATTGTTTACAATCGTGGTAATGTTTTCCTTAAAGGGCGAATTGATTGTAGAAATTCCGATGGACGTTTTGCTCATTTCAATCCCTTTGCTACTGTATTTCACCTTGATGTTTATCATTGGCTTTTTCTTTACAAAAGCAATGGGCGCAAAGTATGACCAAACGGCAGCTGTTGCATTTACGGCGGCTGGCAATAATTTTGAATTGGCGATAGCTGTTTCCATCGCTGTATTTGGGTTGAATTCCGGACAAGCCTTTGCAGGTGTAATCGGGCCATTGGTAGAAGTACCAGCATTAATTCTATTGGTTAGGGTCTCCTTTTGGCTTAAGAAAAAGTATTTCAGAAATCCTTCAAAAATCTAAATCCCATTCCAAGCTGGTCTGGATTTTATAACACTGCTGAGGATAAACCTAAATCTTCCTAAGCTAAACCAATAAGGAACAATAGGTTTGTCCTTTTTCACTTCATCTAAATTATAATCTATCACATTGCTTGAACAATACCCGACGATTGTCAAAGAATTGCGTTATTTTTGTGGCTGAGAAAAATCCAACGTCGTGTACAAACAAATTATAAAGCCCCTTCTTTTTCTGAAAAATCCGGAATCTGCGCATCATTTCACCTTTTCCTGGATCAAGACCCTGTTCAACTTGCCTCTGCTTAAACAAGCAATAAAGGCGAATTTCGGATTTGAACACAAAGAGCTGGAAAGAGAAGTGTTTGGCTTAAAATTTAAAAACCCAATTGGATTGGCCGCTGGATTTGACAAAGATGCCAAGCTTATTGATGAAATGTCACTACTGGGATTTGGTTTCATTGAAATAGGAACCTTAACCCCAAAACCTCAGGATGGAAATCCAAAACCAAGAATGTTCCGCCTTCCAAAGGACGAAGCATTGATCAACAGAATGGGCTTCAACAATGGTGGCGTGGCCGCTGCTGTGGAAAGACTAAAAAATAAAAATTCTGATGTTTTAGTTGGAGGAAATATTGGTAAAAATAAAGTTACGCCCAATGAAGATGCCATATCGGACTACCTTTTCTGTTTGCATGCCATGCATCCTCATGTAGATTATTTTGTGGTAAATGTTAGTTCCCCCAATACTCCCAATTTGAGGGAATTACAAGAGAAGGAGCCATTAAAGAAATTATTGGCCGTAGTAAATGAGGCCAACCTTACCTATGACAAGCCCAAACCTATATTATTGAAAATAGCTCCGGATCTAACAGATGGGCAGCTTGACGATATCATTTCAATAGTGCAAGAAACAAAGATCGCTGGAGTAATTGCTACCAATACGACCATAGACAGAGACCTATTGTCTACGCCTGCAGATCAAGTAAAAGCGATAGGTGCCGGAGGAATCAGTGGCAAGGTCTTGAACGACAGAAGTAATGAAGTTATCCGTTACCTTACCCAAAACTCTGGCAATGCTTTTCCGGTCATAGGTGTTGGAGGAATTTTTACCGTAGCAGATGCGAAAGCAAAATTAGCAGCTGGGGCTAGTCTGGTTCAGGTCTATACTGGTATGATTTATGAGGGGCCCAGCTTAATTAAGCGCTTGAAAAAAGGCCTGATAAATAATTCAGTGAACTAACAGAACTTTTTTATTACCAAAGCAAGCATTAAATTACATCCCTACAGCGGAGAAAGGAAGCACCATGGCTGCAAATACGTACAAAAAAAACACATTTAAGAAGAAGGAAACACCTGGAAAACCAGCCCCTAAAAGTAAAAGAAAATTTAACTTTGCTTTATTTAACGATAAGCGCTGGAGTTTATCTTTTGGTATCATCTTTATGATGCTTTCCATTTTTATGTTTTTGGCTTTCCTAAGCTACTTATTTGTTGGTCAAGCTGATCAAAGCCTGGTAAACGCTTCAGGAATGCCGCTTCGCACCAAAGCGGGTGAAACCCAAAACCTACTCGGCTATACCGGGTCAGTCATGAGTTATTTCATGATTTACCGTTGGTTTGGGATCGCAGCATTGTTCTTTCCACCATTTTTATTCTTTCTGGGATACAAATTATCCTTCAAGGACTCCTTGGTTTCCCTTACCCGTTACGCAGGTTTCTCGCTTTTCTTTTTGGTTTGGCTTGGTTTGTTGATGGGCTATTTGGTGCACCTGATTGATGGCTTTAACTACCTGGCTTTCCTTAGCGGAGGCTTTGGCTATGAACTTGCCAAGCTATCCGATGCCTTTCTGGGTTGGGGGACATTTATCCTGATCTTTGGCAGCCTATTGATATTTGTGATCGTGTTTTTTAATGTTGATCAAATCAATTGGTTTACCTCAGAGAAAGAAACTTCCCAATCAACCGATGAGGCCCCCATTGAAAATGAATTTAATTCGGAAAGCATAGAAGAAGATTCCTTTGATAGTCAGCCATTGGAGGATGAACCTGAGGAATTGCATGAAGAGGAAGAAGAACCGGACACCAACAGTTGGAAAGTGTCCGATACTGACAAAACAGCCCAAACCAACAAAAAGGACAAGGCTATAGCTCCCGCATTTAAGGTAGAAGATACAACAAAAAAGGATATCCCCAGCTCTGAAGATCCATTGTCGGGAAAAAACTTTGTGGTCAATAACAAAGAAAATGAGGAAAAAACCGCAGACATGGTGGAAAACCTCGACCCATACGACCCTACGCTAGATCTTCCTAGTTATCAGTTCCCCACCTTGAATTTGCTCAACGAATATGACCAACAAAAGGTCACTGTGACAAGACAGGAATTAGAGGAGAATAAAAACAAGATTGTTGAAACGCTTATAAACTTTAAAATAGGTATCCAGGAAATTAAAGCTACCATTGGCCCCACAGTAACACTTTATGAAATAATCCCTGAGCCCGGGGTGAAAATAAGCAAGATTAAAAACTTGGAAGATGATATCGCCCTTAGCCTGGCTGCATTAGGAATTCGTATTATTGCTCCGATCCCAGGAAAAGGAACGATAGGAATAGAAGTACCGAACAAGAACAGGGAATTGGTAGCTGCCCGCTCCGTTTTGGGCACTGAAAAATTCATGAAGAGTGACAAAGAGCTTCCTGTGGCTTTGGGTAAAACCATTTCCAATGAGGTTTTCGTTGTAGACTTGGCCAAAATGCCTCACCTACTTATGGCGGGAGCCACGGGTCAGGGTAAATCGGTAGGGTTAAACATGATCCTTGCCTCTCTTATTTACAAAAAGCATCCTTCTCAGCTTAAACTTATTTTAGTAGATCCTAAAAAAGTAGAGCTAACATTATTTAATAAAATCGAAAGGCATTTCCTCGCAAAACTCCCCAATGCTGAGGAAGCCATAATTACAGATACGAAAAAAGTAATTTATACTTTAAATTCTCTTTGTATTGAAATGGACAACCGCTATGATCTTTTGAAAGATGCTGGTTGTAGGAATTTGAAGGAATACAATACGAAATTCGTTGCCAGAAAGCTTAACCCTGACAAAGGGCATAAATTTATGCCTTATATCGTATTGGTCATCGATGAGTTGGCAGACCTGATGATGACTGCCGGTAAAGAGATCGAAGGACCGATTGCCAGGCTTGCACAACTGGCCAGGGCCATAGGAATACACCTTGTTTTAGCTACCCAAAGACCTTCAGTAAATGTCATCACAGGTATAATTAAAGCCAATTTCCCTGCAAGACTGTCCTTTAGAGTTAC
Source organism: Cyclobacterium sp. L-R (assembly GCF_056859355.1). NCBI lineage: Bacteria > Pseudomonadati > Bacteroidota > Cytophagia > Cytophagales > Cyclobacteriaceae > Cyclobacterium > Cyclobacterium sp. L-R. Next base: position 94,342 of record NZ_JBSXOH010000089.1, on the reverse strand, counting down.
CAGTAAAATCGATAGCCGTACCATTCTGGACGCAGGTGGCGCAGAACAATTGATAGGCATGGGTGACATGTTACTTTCCATGGGTTCTGACGTGATCCGCTTGCAGTGTGCCTTTTTAGACACTCCTGAAGTAGAGGCTGTATGCGATTGGATAGGTGATCAGAGAGGCTATACAGACGCTTATTTATTGCCTGAATTTGTGGGAGAAGACGGTGAATCTGGTGTGGGAGAAGTTGACTTATCTGAGCGAGATGCTTTATTCGATGATGCCGCCAGATTGATCGTGATGCATCAGCAGGGAAGCACCTCATTAATCCAAAGGAAATTAAAGCTTGGTTACAATCGTGCTGGAAGGATAATTGACCAATTGGAGGCTGCAGGAATAGTTGGTTCTTTTGAAGGTAGTAAGGCCAGAGAGGTATTGATACAGGACGAAAATACTTTGGAACAATTATTGAACAGTCTCTAATATATATTGATTTATAAAATGTTAAGTAAAAAAATTATCACCATAATTCTTCTTTTCACCAGCTTTTCAAATGTTTTACTTGCTCAAAGTGATGCCTCTGCGGTGAAAATACTATCTAAGGTAAGTGAAAACTATAAAAAATTAAATGGTTTCACAGGTCTTTTTGAATACAGTTACTCCACAGAAGATGAAGGACTTATTCAGACCAATACTGGAAATGTAACAGTAAAGGGTGAGAAGTACAGACTCACATTAAATGACCAGGAAATATTTAACGATGGCAAAACCGTTTGGACACTGATCAAGTCAAGCAAATACAAGGAGGTCACAATTAACAATGTAGAAGATGATGCTGATGAACTTACCCCGTCCAATGTTTATAACATTTACAAAAAAGGGTACATTTCCAAACTCATAGGTAGTAGCGAAATTAATGGAGTACCAGCTCATGAGATTCTATTAACTGCTGAAAAGGAAAATGCGCGGTTCAAAAAAATCAAACTATACATCGATAAAGCAAAAAATGAAATATTGGCCTGGGAAATCAAAGATGATGTAGGCGGTACTTTCAAATATACCTTCAAGGAATTGAATCCAAATGTGAAAATCGTTGACGATTATTTTGTATTTAAAGCAAGTGAAAATCAGGATGTAGAGGTTATTGATTTGAGGTAATGTTAAAGTTTTCAAATAAACCTTTCATTTTTTTATAATTTTACCACATGACTTCCCAAGAAATATTTGCCCAAATAGAGAAAAAATCCTCTTTTTTATGTGTAGGTCTTGATCCTGATCTACAGCGTATACCCAAACATTTATTGAAAGAAGAGGATCCCGTCTTTACTTTCAACAAGGCCATTATTGATAACACCATTGATCAGGCTGTAGCATACAAACCAAATCTGGCCTTTTATGAAGCCATGGGGCCTTCAGGCTTGGAGACATTAGCCAAAACACTGGAATACCTTCCTAAAGAAGTGTTTACCATTGCAGATGCGAAAAGGGGAGACATAGGAAATACCTCAAGATTATACGCCAAAGCTTTCTTTGAGCAAATGAATTTTGACGCCATCACCGTGGCCCCTTATATGGGTGAAGACAGTGTAGGCCCCTTTTTAGAATTTGATGGGAAATGGGTGATTCTACTTGCATTGACCTCTAATCAAGGGAGCCAGGATTTTCAATTGATAGAAAACAATGCGCATCAACCACTATTTGCTTCAGTGCTGGAAAAGAGCCTAAAATGGGGAACAAGCGAGAACATGATGTATGTAGTAGGAGCCACCAGAGGGGAGTCTTTCGCCGAAGTAAGAAAACTTGTACCTGATCATTTTTTGCTGGTTCCAGGAGTTGGTGCTCAAGGTGGAAGTCTGGAAGAAGTGGCCAAATATGGTATGAATAAGCAATGTGGTCTTTTGGTCAATTCCTCTCGAGGTATTATTTATGCTTCTTCTGAAAAGGACTTTGGTGAAGCAGCAAAAAGAGAAGCGTTGGCATTACAGGAATCAATGTCCAAACTACTAGACACTTACTGTAATTAGAATATCCAACCTATTTATTTCGTATTCTTTTTAATTTTAGGTAATTTCATGAGGCAATCATGAAATTGGCTTATGTTTCGTTTTCAGGAGGATTTTCTTCAACTTATATGGAAGTACCAGTATTTCGATAAAAAGGCACTGGAAACAGAAGATGGACTGCCCCTACTTATTCATAAAATCGGCTTCCACAACCATCATGAAGGACCTGATTTTAAAGAGGCAGAAATATCCCTAGCTGGTATTAAACATTTTGGCCATATTGAAATTCACCTTCGTACATCGGATTGGAAAAACCACCAACACCAGACTGATGCTGCCTACAATGCCGTAGTACTGCATGTGGTATGGCAGCATGATGAAGAAGCGAAAAGAAAAGACGGAACCACTATTCCAACCTTAGTTTTAGATGGAAAGGTACCTCTGGACGTAATTAGAAATTACCAAAAACTTCAAAGCTCTCCTAATAAACTTCTCTGTACCGACAGCCTTTCCACAATTCCCTCCATACTGAAATTTTCCATGCTGGAAAAAGCACTTGTGGAACGACTTCAACAAAAAAGTGATATGGTTTTGTTTCTGTTGAAAGAAAATGGAAACGACTGGGAAGAAACAGCCTATCAATGGTTATTTTTTTCTTTTGGCTTTAAGACCAACAGCAAGCCAATGCTAAAATTAGCACAGAGCCTTCCTTACAAGATCATTAAAAAAAATGCAGGGAATTTAATGCAGATTGAAGCGATGATTTTTGGACAAGCGGGAATGTTCACCAATACCTTGGATTTAAATCCTGGATATGAAAAAAACCTTAAATACGAATTTAATTATCTTGAAAAAAAGTACAGCCTAAAAAACAAACTCTTTCCTTCAGAGTGGAAGTTTATGAAAGTCCGACCAAGCAATTTCCCCTCTTTCAGACTTGCCCAACTATCGGCTTTGCTCAATCGTAGTCCCCATCTTTTTGATTCCGTACTCCATGAATTGGATAGTAACCAATCCTTTGGACGAATGTTTGACCTTTCTGTAAGTGAATACTGGAAAAAGCATTACCATTTTGGCAAGCCAAACCTGCGGGCAACAAAAGGTAAACTAACTGAAGGAATAATGAATCTACTGGCAATAAACTTTATAGTACCCCTTTGGTACTCATATGGAAGGTATACCGATCTTTCTATATGGCAAGAAAAGTGCTTTAACCTACTACAAGAAATTTCCGCAGAAAAAAACAGCCTGATAAGTATATTCCAAGAAGTGGATTGGTCAGCAGCCAATGCTTACGATAGTCAGGGTATGCTGGGACTGTACCACCAATATTGTAAAAAGCGGATGTGTTTGCAATGTAAAATTGGCCAGAATCTACTCAGACCTAATTTAAAATGATCTTTTGCATAGATTGGTAATTTCCGTTAATTTTGTGCTTAGAAAAACAAAATTATGGAAAAACCGATTATTATCTTTGGAGCAAAGGGAATTGCCCATCCTGCATTAGAAATATTCAATAGTCACGAAGTTGTAGTCTATGGCTTTTTGGATGATGATGCTACCTTGCACCAAAAAGAAATTAACAATATTTCCATTTTGGGAAAACTTGAGGACGATGGTTTTTTAAAACTAATTGGACAAAAATGCGATGCTTTTGTAGCTGTAGACGATCCCAAGTATAGAGAAACCTTAGTCAAACTACTAAATACCAGGCGAAAGGTACAACCAGTAAATGCAATACATAGGTTGTCTTACATCTCTACCGATGCGGGTATTGGTCATGGCAACTTTATCAATGCCAAGGTGACAATTGGAGCAGGTGCTGAGATTGGAAACCATTGCATATTGCATACCAATGCCACAATAGAACATCAGGCTAAACTTGAAGATTTTGTGCAGGTAGGTGCTGGAGCGGTTATTAATTCCAATGTCACCATAGAAAAAGGAGCATTTATAGGCTCAGGAGTAACCATAGTTGCTGGGGTCACAATTGGAAAAAATGCAAGAGTGGGTGCTGGATCAGTAGTTATTGCTGATGTTGCTTCAAAACAAACTGTTTTTGGTAATCCGGCCCAAGCAATCGAGAAATAGTTTCATATATTTATTTACAAATAACACCCTGCAGGAAACAGGGCTATAGTTATGGATTATAACATATTATTGTATTACTGCTATGCTCAAATCGAGGATTTGGAAGCATACCGAGAAGAACACCACCTGTTCTGTGTTGAGAACAATATCAGAGGACGTATAATAATTTCCTCAGAAGGCTTAAATGGTACTGTTTCAGGATTAAAAGAAGACTGTGAAAAGTACATGGCTTATGTGAAAGCTGATCCGAGATTTGCAGACACAGAATTTAAGATTGATCAACACCACGGACATGCCTTTGCTAAGATCAATGTTAGGGCAAAGGAAGAGATCGTACATTCTGGACTCAGACACCTCAATCCACGTGAAAATACAGGTAAGCATTTGGAACCTAAGGAATTTAAGGCCTTAAAGGATCAAGAGGACGTGGTGGTTCTTGACGTTCGTTCTAATTACGAACATGAATTGGGTCATTTCAAAAATGCCATTCGTCTGGACATCGATAACTTTAGGGATTTCCCAGAAAAAGTAAAAGAGCTAGAACATCTCAAAAACAAAAAGATTCTCACCTATTGTACAGGAGGAATAAAATGCGAAAAGGCATCTGCATTTCTTCTAGAACAAGGTTTCGAAGACGTATACCAGCTTCATGGTGGGATCATCAAATATGGAATGGAAGCTGGAGGAGAAGACTTCGAAGGCAAATGCTATGTTTTTGATAACCGACTGGCTGTAGAAGTAAATAAGGTCAACCCCAAGACGGTTTCTAAGTGCTTTGTTTGCGACACATTGTCCGACCGAATGGTCAACTGTTCTAATCCCGAATGCAATGTTCATGTGCCTATATGTGAATCATGTGGTTGGGAAATGGAAGGTGCCTGCTCCGAAAGCTGTAAAGATGCACCAAACAGAAGACCTTATAATGGTACCGGGTACTACCAGAAAAACACCAATGGTTACAATCCTTATAAAGGCCTGTTTCAAAAGCCCAATGCGGACAAAATAAAAGCTACCCTACATGCCAAATCCGATACCTGAATCGGAACTTATCATCAACCCTGATGGCAGCATTTACCACCTTAGGCTCAAACCTGAGCAGGTGGCAGAAACTGTCATTACTGTAGGTGACCCCAATCGGGTAAGCAAAGTTTCTTCTCGCTTTGACAGGCTGGAATTGCAAACAGCACATAGAGAGTTTGTAAGCCATACAGGCTGGTACAAAGGCAAAAGAATCAGTGTTATCAGTACCGGAATGGGTACTGATAACATTGAGATTTTTATGACAGAGTTGGACGCTTTGTTTAATGTGGACTTTAATACGCGACAACCAAAACCCAGCCATAAGCGAATCAATATCGTTCGGATTGGTACTTCTGGAAGCATGCAAAGCGATCTTCCGGAAGGTAGCTTACTCGCTTCAACTATGGCCGTGGGGCTGGACACATTAATGGCTTTTTATGATATTCCCCAAACGGTTTTGGAGAGTCAGATCAGCAATCATGTCCAAAAATGTCTGGACCTCCCATTTCTGCCTTACTGTGTGGCTGGTTCAGAAAAATTACTGGCGAAAATTGGAGAAGACCTTCCTTCTGGTATTACTGTTACTTGTCCGGGATTCTTTGGTCCACAGGGTAGAGAGGTTAGGTTAAAACCTCGCATTCCTAAAATTTTCAATTTACTTGGAGACAATCCTTTTCAGAAACATGCCTTTACCAATTTCGAAATGGAGACAGCAGGCTATTATGCCATGGGGAAAATGTTAGGGCATGAGGTCCTTAGCATGAATGCCATTGTTGCCAACCGGATCTCAGGAAATTTCTCCAGTTCACCAGACAGGATCATAGATCAATTAATAACTACTGTTCTAGAAAAAATTTAACCCGGATTATGTAACAGGATTTCTCCGTCCTGACAAGGTCAGGGGTGATGCCTGTCCCGTGTTTACGGGAAGTGTTCCAATCGCAAGAAAATCAGGCTGTTTGGAGATTTGAGCATAGCACCGCTATGGTGAAATTGAAAACAGCAACGAAGTGGCTGAATTTAAAGCGATTTCAGCACGTAATAGATTGTCTATTGCATATTTCGGGTTTAAGCTTCAAGATTTAGGAAATATTCCCTAAATCCTGAAGCTTAAATACTTTTTAATTTAGAATGCCAAATGGATCAGGAGATGCCATCAAGCTCACTTAATTCCAGCCACCTCATTTCCAACTCTTCAATTTTCTTATCCAAACCTTCTATCTCCAAAGACCATTTTAACAATTCTTCGTGGTCTTCAGTCCCTTGATTGATTTTTTGAATAAAGGATTCTTTTTTGCTCGTTAACTGCTCCAAGTTCGCTGAAATTTCCTCAAACTCCTTCTTGTCCTTGAACGTAGCTTTTAAGGTGCTCTTTTCAGTTGTCTTTGCAACGGCTGCAGGTTTCTTTTCTGCAACTTGCTTGGGCGTCTCGGCTTTAATTGTTTTTTCCCTCTCCCTAAGGTCAGTATAATTTCCAGGGAAGTCACTGATTTGCCCTTCTCCTTCAAATACAAACAAGTGATCTACCAGTCGATCCATAAAATACCTATCATGGGAAACAATCACCAAACAACCAGGAAAAGCGTCTAAAAATTCTTCAAGGGTATTGAGTGTCACAATATCCAAATCATTGGTTGGTTCATCCAGTATTAGAAAGTTAGGGCTTTTTACCAAAATCATAAGCAACTGCAGTCGCCTTCTTTCCCCCCCACTAAGCTTGGCAATTGGGGTGTGCTGTTGCTTGGGTGGAAAACCAAATTGAGTCAAAAACTGACTGACTGTAATCGTTGCTCCTCCCGCCACAGTCACTACCTCTGCCACTTCTTTTACAATATCAATCAACCGCATGGTCTCATCAAAAGTATCTTCCTCTTGTTTATAATAACCAAATGCAGTCGTTTGCCCTATAGTGACAGCTCCTTTATCAGGGGCATTCTTGCCAATGAGCATGTTCAGGAAAGTGGTTTTCCCAGCCCCGTTAGGGCCTACGATTCCTACCTTATCCCCTTTTTTAAAAGTATAACTAAAATCCTTGACCAGGTTCAGGTCTCCGTATGATTTATGGATTTTCTCTATTTCTACAATTTTCTTCCCTAACCTCTGTGCTGTTACGCCCAGACTAATGTCTCTCTCTTCCGTTTTCTTAAAAGCTTTCTCCTTGGTTTCGTTAAAGGCTTCTATCCTTGACTTGGATTTTGTCCCACGAGCCTTTGGTTGCCTCCTTATCCAATCGAGTTCTTTTTTATAGAGACTTTTGGCTTTCCCCAGTTCTGTAGCTTCGTTGGCTTTTCTTTCTTCCTTCTTTTCTAGGAAATAACTGTAATTACCAGCATAGCGGTACAATTCTCCATTTTCCAATTCAAGAATATTGTTGGTTACTTTATCCAAGAAGTACCTATCGTGCGTCACCATCAAAAGGGAGAGGTTAGCTTTGGACAGGTAGTCTTCCAACCACTCAATGGTTTCTAAATCCAGGTGATTGGTAGGTTCATCCAAAAGAAGTAAATCAGGAAAATGCAAAATGGCTCTGGCAATGGCAACTCTTTTTCGTTGCCCTCCACTAAGCGCAGTTACTTGAAGGTTGGTATCATGTAAACCCAATTTTCCCAGTACTTCTTTGATTTGGTATTCAAAGTCCCAAGCTTGCAGTCTATCCATTTTTTCAAAAATAGGTTGCAAGGCCTCGCTATTGTCAGTACCATTCTCAGCTTCCAACATGGCTTCCTGATAGGAATGAATCACCTGAATAATTTCATTTTCGGGGTCATCAAAAATGGTCTCATATATGGTCTTCCCACCTGTGAAAATAGGATTTTGATTAACATAAGCCATTTTAATCTCCTGATTGATCACGACTTGTCCTGCATCTGCGATTTCTTCCCCCATAATGATTTTCATCAAGGTGGACTTTCCTGCCCCATTTATTCCAACTAAGGCTGTTTTTTGACCTTGTTCTATCCCAAAGGAAATTTCTGAAAACAAGACTCTTTCTCCAAAGGACTTACTAAGTGTATCAACTGAAAGGTAATTCATGGCGCAAAATTACAACGGTATTTCGATAATTCAACACCGATTGTGCAATAGGATTGGAAATAGCCTTCCCATACCTTGCTCAGCAAGTGGCCATTTCTAGAATTCAGGAGAGTTGAAAAAAAAGAATGCTAGGAAAAACTGACTTTTCCATACGGTAGACCTGAGCCTCCTTTATACTTTTAGATAAAAAAAATAATAGGTAGCTTATTCAAAATGCCACTAATTTGTAGGAATGGCTTATTTGAGCATTTCATTGATGGCATGCACCAAAGATTTTACTCCTTGCTTAAAATGAGCCATGGAATCTTCAAGAAAAGGTTTAGCGGTGCTTGATTTGCTTTGGTACTTTTCCTCAAACTTGGCTTTCTTTTCCTTAAACTCTTTTTCTAATTTTTCTTTATTTATATGGAGGTCTTTGATTTTCTTTTCTATTTCTTCACTTGCCTCGCCAGTAGCTTTGGTACCTTTTTGGATTAAGGTTTCAATTTTGTTTCCAACTTCTTGAAGCATCTTTTCAATTTCTTCAAATCCAGTGTTCTTTTTTTCCATTGCTTAACAAAGTTTAACTTTTTTAAAAGTAAGTAAAAAAACGTATAAAACAGCTAAAAAAAAGTATTGTGTATTTGAAAATAGGCCTTAAATAAAAAAAGCCCCAATGTTTAGTGGGGCTATTGAGTTGATGAACTAACCTGCCAATAAAATAAAGTATTTATTTAATATTGGCTCATATGCTTTTGAAAAAGTGCCGTAACACCACTTTCTGAATTCTTCTAGTTCCCCAGGGACTAACATATTCAGACCTTTTCTTAACTCTTTCTCGAAGAGTTTGCCGTCAAAACTTACCTTTACTAAAATAGTCTTAACATATTCCATCATGGTTCACGATATTTTAATTTAGGTTTCATTAAAAAAGATTGGTTTAAATAGTACTAACGGTTTTGGATTAGATTTGTTACGTATAAAATATCCTTGTTTATTTGCAGTTATTAAATTACGAAAACACAATCGTTTTAATATGTCTTTAACGAAAAACCATTTTCTTTTTGTCTGCCTGCTGGGTCTTTTTTCATTAGCTGCTCATGCTCAGGATGTCAAAATCGAATTGGGCGAAAATGAGGTTGCACTGAATGAGACCTTCACCATAAAAGTGATCGTGTCTGGTGACAAAATTAGGTCCAATGACCAACTGCCAGAGATTCCTGGCTTTCAAAAACAAGGTATCTCTCAGAGTTCATCGATGAACATTATCAATGGTCAGATGAGTAGTACCAACAGCATCATTCAATATTACAAACCTTTGAGAAGGGGACAATTTACTCTTCCAGGGTTTAAAGTAGCTGTAAATGGGATCACTGCTTCCTCCCCTGGCACAACCATAACAGTGGTAGATGCCCGGTCAAATGCCAATACTAATCGTGCACTGGATCCATTTGATGATCTTTTTGGAAGAAATAATACTGAACAACCTGAATATGTGGAAGTGGAAGACGATGCATTCTTCTCCCTTTCTGTTAGTAAGGATGAAGTTTACGTCGGTGAAGGTTTTAGCGTTAGTTTTGCCTTCTACATGTCTGAGAGCAATCAGGCTCCTTTTAATTTCCATGAGCCAGGCAAACAGCTTGAAAGGATTATAAATGAAATAAAACCGGGAAATGCCTGGGAAGAAAACTTCAATATCACCAGCATTCAACCCGAGCGGGTAGAGTTTGGGGGCAAAAGATGGACAAAATACAAAGTATATGAAGCCAACTTCTATCCTTTCAATGCCGGGACAGTGGATTTTCCTTCTGTAGGTTGGGAAATGATAAAATACAAGGTGGCTAAAAACCCAAGCTTCTTTGGTAGCAATAGATTACAGGATTTCAAAACCTTCTACTCCCAACCAAAGTCTATAAAAGTAAAAGAACTGCCACCACATCCGCTAAAAAATGAGGTAAGTGTGGGCAATTACAGGCTAAGGGAAAACTTTAGTGAACTGGATGTCAAAACTGGAGAGGGTTTCACTTATGATTTTATCATCACAGGTGAGGGAAATATAAGCTCCATACGTCCTCCAAAAGTAAGGAAGGGACAGAAACTAAATACTTTTGATCCAAATGAGCAAGTTCAAATCAATAGAGGTAGAGGTAAAGTCACTGGAATGAAAGAATACAGTTATTTTATGACTTTAAATGAAGCTGAAGAGGTATCTTTGAAAGACCATTTTGAATGGATCTATTTTGATCCTGAACTAGCTCAGTACGATACCCTCGTCCCACAAGCTGTAGTGAGAGTTACTGGGGAAAGCAGGATGAATCAAGCCATTTCGTCTACCAGGCTAGGTGGTTTATATGACCTAATAGAAGTAGAAGACAATAAACTTTTAAACCAAGGATATAAGTCTTATTTTTCCACCCTAATTAATATTTTGCTGTTGCTAGCACTGATATTATTGGCTTATTTGATTGTTAAGAAAAAATAATTCATGCGTAATACATTCGGAAACCAATTCACAATTACTACATTCGGAGAATCCCACGGGAAGGGCCTCGGAGTGATTATAGACGGCTGTCCAGCAGGTATTAAAATCGATGAGGATTTTATCAGGTTGGAATTACAAAGGAGAAAGCCTGGTCAATCCAAAATCACGACCCAAAGAAAGGAAGAAGATGAGTTTGAAATTCTTTCAGGTGTTTTTGAGGGCCAAAGCACGGGTACTCCCATCGCCATGGTCATCTATAATACAGATCAGAAAAGTAAAGATTACTCTCATATAGCAGAAAAATTCAGGCCTTCTCATGCAGATTATACCTACCATGAAAAATTTGGGGTAAGGGATTATCGAGGAGGAGGAAGAAGTAGCGCAAGGGAAACGGCTGCCAGAGTAGCTGCAGGAGCGGTTGCCAAGCTATTGCTAGCCAATTATGGGGTAGAAATCAATGCCTATGTAAGCCAAGCAGGCGCTGTACGTCTTGAAAAACCATACCAAGAATTAGATTTTAGTCAAACAGAATCCAATATTGTTCGTTGTCCAGATGCTGACACTGCTGATAAGATGATTCAACTGATCGACCAGACCAGAAAAGAAAAGGACACCATAGGTGGAGTTGTTAGCTGCGTAGCCAAAGGTGTTCCAGTTGGCTTGGGCGAGCCTGTTTTCGATAGGCTCCATGCTGTTTTAGGACATGCTATGTTGAGCATCAATGCAGTCAAAGGATTTGAGTTTGGCAGCGGGTTTGAAGGGGTAACAATGAAAGGTTCCGAACACAATGATGCTTTTTACAAAGAAGGTGACAGGGTAAGAACCCGTACTAATCATTCTGGAGGAATCCAAGGAGGAATCTCTAATGGAGAAGACATTTATTTTAAAGTGGCCTTTAAACCTGTAGCTACAATCATGCAGGACCAGGAGAGTGTAGATACAAATGGAGAAGCTGCTACCGTTTCCGGAAAAGGACGTCACGATCCTTGCGTAGTTCCCCGTGCTGTACCCATTGTAGAAGCCATGTGTGCCTTGGTATTGGCAGACCATCTACTTCTTAACCGGTCCAGCAAAATTTAATTTTCGCTAGAATCCTCATCTATGAAAAGAAAAATACCTCTTCACACCCAAATCCTTATAGGGCTGGTTTTGGGATTAGCTGTTGGCCTTGTTGTAGTGAAATTTAGGATATCTCCAGATTTCATCAATGACTATGTACAACCAATAGGGACTATTTTTATTACCTCCCTTAAAATGATAGCGGTGCCATTGGTTCTGGCCTCATTGATAGTCGGGGTTTCAAATTTAGGGGACATTACCAAGCTAAGTAGAATAGGTGGAAAGACCATATTGACCTATATTTTCACAACGGCCCTATCCGTATCGGTTGGATTATTATTGGTAAACCTATTCAATCCGGGTAAAAGTCTCCCTTCTGAAACCAGGGAAAAGTTGATGGAACTGTATGATGAAACAGCAGGCAGCAAATATCAGGAAGCCGAACAACTTCAGAGCCAAAGTCCTTTAAAACCATTGGTAGATATGGTTCCTGAAAACATCTTCCAAGCTGCAGCAGCCAATGAAATGATGCTGCAGGTGGTGTTTTTTGCAATCATCATGGGAATCGCTTTGATTAGGATCCCAAAAGCCAAATCAGCCCCAGTTATTGCTTTCTTTGACGGCATAAACGATGTCATCATAGAAATCGTAGGCTTTATTATGATTTTAGCTCCATATGGAGTTTTTGCTTTGATGGCTTCTCTAATCGTAGACATAACGGGAGACAATCCTGATTCCGCAGTGGAGTTATTATTGGCCTTATTGAAATACAGCCTAGTGGTGATCGGAGGATTATTATTAATGGTCCTGTTTTTTTATCCCATGATCCTGAAGACATTCACAAAGGTCAAATACATGGATTTCTTTAAAGCACTTCGCCCTGCTCAATTGTTGGCTTTTACTACAAGCTCTAGCTCAGCTACCTTGCCGGTAACCATGAAACAAGTAGAGCAAGAAATAGGGGTGTCAGAGGAAATCAGTAGCTTTGTTTTGCCTCTGGGAGCCACAATCAACATGGACGGCACAAGCTTGTATCAGGGAGTTGCCGCGGTTTTCATCGCGCAAGCCATGGGTTTCGACCTTTCCCTTAGCCAACAGCTAATGATTGTAATGACGGCCACGTTAGCCTCTATAGGCACCGCCGGAGTTCCAGGAGCAGGCATTATTATGTTGATCATCGTTTTGGAATCTATAGGCGTACCTTCTGCAGGAATTGCCTTAATCTTGGCTCCAGATAGAATATTGGATATGTTCAGAACTATTGTGAATGTGACAGGAGACGCGATGGTATGTACCGTAGTAGCCTCTACAGAAGGAGAATTGCCAGAAGGACTGATCCGAAAATCAAACCCCATGACCAATACCTGAGGGATAATCCAATTAGAATTGGCAAAGGATCGAACCAAGATTGATTTGCTTTCGTTCTAAATGCATAAAAGGAAAAAATTTAAGAATTATACTCATAAAATAATGCTAGAAGCTCAAAAAAAACCTGTACACCTGTACATGGAGGCCAATCCAAATCCAAATTCTTTAAAATTTGTAGCCAATTTTATGTTGGCAGAAGATGGTGTAAGTTTTGATTTTCCGGACGAGCAAAGTGCGGCCAATTCACCTCTTGCATTAGAGTTATTCAATTTTGCTGCTGTTGAACGGGTTTTCATTGCCTCCAATTTTGTGACGGTTACTAAAAATGCCGATGTACCTTGGGAAAATATTCAAGACCATATCAGAAACCATATCAAAGGCTATCTGGAAACAGGTAAGCAAGCCATAACTACACAGTTTGAGGGTGGTGATCCATTGTTCGATGAAAACGACAGCGAGGTTGTCAAAAAAATCAAAGGCATTCTAGATGAATATATTCGTCCTGCTGTAGAACAAGATGGAGGTGCAATTGTATTCCATAGCTTCCAGGATGGAATAGTAAAGGTACTATTGCAAGGATCCTGCTCTGGATGTCCTTCAAGTACTGTTACCCTTAAAGCGGGTATAGAAAACCTACTGACTAGAATGTTGCCTGAAGTTAAGAGTGTGGAAGCGGAAGGGGTTTAACCTTTCGTTTCGCTGTATTTTTAACTACACTCAAATAGTATATGGGCTTTAGTAGGTGGGTAGGTGGTTACCTCGGGTTGTTGGCTATAGTATTAAGGTTCCTTGCAGAATTGAACCCTAACCTGACGGAAAAATGGTATTCTATCACCATATTCCCTTTGGTCAGGGCAGTGCTTGATTACTCATTTATCCTATTGCCCTTCCCCGCCTTTTACCTGATTTTGCTGCTTTTGCTTTACATGGGGTACCGTTCCATTCAAAGCTATGGCAAAATTAAAATCAGGCGAAAAAAGTTAATGTTTTTACCCAGAGTATTAATCAACTTTTTTGGGTGGATTATTTTTTTATTTCTGATACTTTGGGGATACAATTATTACCGCATCCCATTATATCAACACCTCAGCTTAAATCCTGAGCCATTGCCAATTGAACTATTGATTGAAGAAATGGAAGCCACGCAGGAATCCTTACTTTCAATAAGAAGAGGTTTACAGGCAGATTCATCAGCTATAGCCAAAGTACCAGGGTTTTCATTACAAAACTCCTTGATTCGTCAAGAGATGAAAGATTTGTTAAATAGTTGGGGACATAGTTGGAGAGGAAAACCATTGGTCAAGCAATTTTACCCTGTGGGCAGCCTCCGCAAACTTGGGATTTTCGGTATCTACTTCCCTTTCACTGGAGAAGCTTATTTAGATCCTAGCCTGCATCCATTAGAAAAGAGTTTTACCATGGCCCACGAATTAGCGCATGGTTTCGGTATAACCAATGAAGGAGAAGCCAATTTTATGGCTTGGTTGGTTTGCTCAGAAAGTAAACATCCATACATTCAGTATGCCGCAACAATGAAATTATTTCGGTATCAACTCAATGGTTTATATAAAGTAAACGAAGACAATTATTCGAATTTTGTAGGTAAAATCCCTAAGGCAATTAAAAGAGACATAAAGGAAATTCAAACTAGTAACAGTGCCATTAAACCTTTTTCGCTTGAACTGAGTCGAAGGTCCAATGACCTTTATCTAAAATCTCAAGGGGTAAGAGAAGGTGTAAACAGTTATGCCCAGTTGCCCATGCTAGCCCATGCCTGGAAAACGAAAAATAGACAGGCAGCAAAAGCCAATTAAAGGACCCAACAAAATGGGATAGATTTAACCATTCATTCCTGTAGGAATAATTAGCTTAAAGCTTGAACCAACACCTTCTGTACTTCTTACATTCAAGTGACCACTTAATTTTTGGGCACTTTGAAAGCACAAATGGAGCCCCATACCCGTTCCTTTTTCCTGTTCAGTACCATAGGTCGATTTTATATCTTGCGAAAAAATATTTTTCAATCGATCAGGAGGAATTCCAATACCATTATCTGTAATACTAAGTGTAAGCAATTCTTCTTTACAATTAATATCGATGGTGACAAGCCCCCCTATTGGGGTAAATTTGATTGCATTTTGAACCAAGTTCCTAAAAATGAGCAGAAGTCTATCTGTTTCAATATTGATCATAGGGTTGTTATGGTAATTGATCTGGACCGTGATATCTTTCTGCTTGCCAATCACCTTCAGAATTTCTACCGTATCTTGAATAAGATCTTTCACCAAAATTTTCTTTTCCCGAACAGACTCATTTTTCAATTCGAATGAAGACCATTCCAATATATTCTCCATCATTTGATAGGTACTTCTGGTAGTTTTTAACAGCTCCTTTCGAAGGTATTTGATATCTTCCTCTGAGAGATCTCCAGAGTTTATAAGCTCTAGTGTTTGTATGATGGACTGAAGTGGATTTTTAAGATCATGTGATATGATAGTAATTATTTTATCCTTTTTGTCACTGGTTTGTTTTAGGCTTTTATTTAATTCTATCAACTCCATGGTTTTTTGCTTCACCCGGCCTTTCTGAATACCATAAAACCGTTTCAAACTAACCACCAAAATAGACACACCAATAATGCATGCAAAATAGGTTAAAGTATGGTCTATAAAAATTTCATTTTTTGTGCTATAATTTAGTGGTATCCAATCTTCTTGGTACAGGCCAATATAGTATAGCCCTATAAAAAACACGACATTCAATCCTGACCAAAACAAATAATGCCTACTCTCAACTATACAAAGTATAAGTAAATGTACAAGTAGGAAAACGTAAAAAGTTGGCCCATTAATCCCATCGTTATTTATGAAATTAATAGCTAAAATAGGGTAGGTTGTTAGACTTGCTAGATAAAAGGAAGTTTTATAGGCACGTTTTACTCTTAATAAATACAAGTAACTGAGAATGGTAACACCTACAAATATACAAAGGCCGAATAGTAAATAATTGGAAAGGTATAAGTTCAAGCCTGTTAAAAAAAGGTTGAAAATAAAAATAATGATCAGGGCAGCATTAAGTATTTGAATTTCCATGGAAGGGTTACCCTCCCAGAAAAAAACATTCATGCCCCTCCATTTAATATTTGTCCAAAAATTTACTTTCAAAACTATTATAAATTAAATACCCTTTTCTTGACCAAAAACATTCGTAAACATAAAAAAATCACAATCGAACAATCCTTTATCACTTAATTTGATTTGAGGAATCACTAGCAATGCCATAAAACTCAAGGTCATATAAGGTGAAAGGAGTGTGCAACCTAGCTCTTTTGCCTTTATATCAATGTCAATGTAATCTTTAGCAACCACAAAACCATCAGCATCACTCATTAATCCTGCTATTTTCAGTCCTAATACGAAGCTTTCCCTTGAATTGACCACAGATAATCCTCCTTTATTTTCTATAATCAGGTTGGCTGCCCTTGCCATTTGTTCGTCACTCGTACCCACCAGAATAATATTGTGTGAATCATGAGCGACCGAAGAACCAATGGCTCCATTTTGCAAACCAAAGTTTTTTACCAAAGCTACCGCTGGTTTGCTATTTGGCTGGTACCTATTGATAACGGCAATTTTGAGAATGTCTTTTTCAAGGTCTGGTACTACCTTACCATCCAAAGAAGGTACTTCAGTCATAAGAGTTGAAGTGATCAACTGAGAATCTAGCGCTTGAATTACCTTAGCTTTCCCTCCTTCGTGAATCAATTCAAAATCTTTTGCCTTTACCTTATTTGTATTAAAATTATTTATAGGACTGCAGGTCACAGGTGAAATTTTCGTATTCCCCTCTTTAGCAACCAGTTCTCCAGAAATATAGGTTTCCAAAACATTAAAATTTATCAGGTCTTCTACCACAATAAAATCTGCTGCATCATTGGGTTTTAGTAAACCTACATCAAGATTGTAATGTTTTACTGGAGTTATGCAGCAAGCCCTAAGCACTTGAAAAAGGTCCTTTCCTTTTCTAATAGCCCTTGCAGCCAATTGGTTTATATGTCCTTCCAACAAACTATCAGGATGCTTATCATCAGAGCAGAACATTATTTGATCTGGATACTCATCCAATAGATCTATCAAGGCATCAAAATTTTTGGCCGCACTGCCTTCCCTAATGGCAATTTTCATCCCTAATTTTGCCTTATGTCTAGCCTCCTCTAAATACACGCATTCATGATCTGTAGACATCCCAGCCTTGATGTATTTCTCAGCATTTACTCCTGTCAGGCCTGGTGCATGTCCATCTACAGGCTTATTGAGCTTTTTTGCCCAAGCAATTTTTTTCTTTACTTCTTCATCTCCCGAAAGTACTCCTGGCCAATTCATCATTTCAGCCAAATAATGAATGTCATTCCGTTTAAGTAACGTTGCTATTGCATCACTGTCAATCACCGCACCTGCTGTTTCAAATGAGGTAGCTGGAACACATGATGGAGCGCCAAAGAAAAATTTAAATGGCGTTTGATTTCCATTCTTAATCATGAATTCCACTCCTTCAAGCCCACAAACATTGGCTATTTCAT
The DNA here is from genome assembly GCF_056859355.1 of Cyclobacterium sp. L-R. NCBI lineage: Bacteria > Pseudomonadati > Bacteroidota > Cytophagia > Cytophagales > Cyclobacteriaceae > Cyclobacterium > Cyclobacterium sp. L-R. Next base: position 76,742 of record NZ_JBSXOH010000089.1, on the reverse strand, counting down.
GCGGGTCAGAAACAGTCGCCACTGTTCCATGCAGCGTAGCTAGCCTAGCAAATTCTGAAGGAATAAGTAAGGAGGACTCAATGTGAACATGGGAATCAATAAATCCTGGGAAAATATATCTGTTAGGAGCTGAACTAACCTGATTCAGGTTTACTATTTTACCTTCAGAAACTAAAATTTCTACTGGGAAAATCTTCCTATTTTCTATGTCTACAAATTTCCCTCTAACCATAAAAGCTGATGACATTCCTACCTAAAAGTTAAAATAATTTCTTCGCATTCTAGCCAACAAATTTTTCAATAAGAATAAAAACTCAATTCAAATTAGGCTTACTACCAAGAATAGTCATAAATATACTATATTTGCACCTTAAAAGGAAAGCAGTAAGCAATTTCATTTTTCTTTGATGAAAAAAATTATCGTTGCCATCGATGGGTATTCAGGATGCGGAAAAAGCACTACAGCAAAAGCAGTAGCAAAGGTCTTGCAATACACCTATCTTGATTCTGGTGCCATGTACAGGGCAGTCACCCTGTTTTTTTTAAGAAATAACACAGATCTCACTAATTCACAAGACATTATAAGTAATCTTAAGGAAATAAAAATTACCTTTCATTTCAATGAAGCAAAAGGAATACAGGAAATTTTTATGAATGGAGAAAATGTCGAAAATGAAATCAGAGGAATGGCAGTGTCCTCCTATGTAAGTGAGGTTAGCAAATTGGAAAATGTTCGCACCGAAATGGTAAACATTCAACGAAAAATGGGTATTGATAAAGGAATCGTTATGGATGGTCGCGACATCGGTACTGTAGTTTTTCCAGAGGCAGAACTGAAAATTTTTATGACAGCTGACACCACCATTCGCGCAGAAAGACGACAAAAGGAACTTTTGGAAAATGGGGAAAGAATAAGTCTTGACTCAGTAAAAGAAAACTTGGAATCCCGTGACGCAATAGATACAGGAAGAGCTGTAAGCCCATTAAAAAAAGCATCAGACGCCATAGAGATAGACACCAGTTATCTTGCATTCAAAGATCAGGTGTCAAAAATAATTGAGTTGGCTAAAGAAAGAATGAACTAATTTTATGGAAGTTACAATAGATAAGAATTCCGGTTATTGTTTTGGTGTAGAATATGCCATTAAGATGGCTGAGGATGAAATGGAAAGTAATTCCAAGCTTTATTGCCTGGGAGACATTGTGCACAATGCCATGGAGGTCAATCGCCTAAGCAACAAAGGTCTCGTGGTCATTGACCGAGAAAATTTAGAGGACTTACATGACTGTAAAGTTCTAATTAGAGCTCATGGTGAACCGCCAGAAACCTATAGAACTGCCATAAAAAACAATATAGAATTAATAGATGCATCCTGCCCTGTAGTGTTGAAACTGCAACATCGTGTAAAAAGTGCTTTTGATAAGATGGAAAAGCAGAGCGGTCAAATCGTAATCTACGGGAAAAAAGGACATGCTGAAGTAATTGGCTTAACCGGACAGACGCTTGAGAAAGCTATAGTGGTAATGGATGATGAAGATTTGGATCAAATTGATTTCACCAGACCTGTTACTCTTTTCAGCCAAACGACCAAAAGCACCAAAGGATTTTATGAGCTAAAAGCCAAAATCGAAGAAAAAATAAAAGAGGCCAGAGGCACTTTGGAAGACATGGACTTTAATGCGAACGATTCCATCTGCCGACAAGTATCAAACAGGGAGCCTCAGCTTCAGAAATTTTCTGAAGACAATGATGTGATTGTTTTTGTTGCTGGGAAAAAGAGTTCAAATGGCAAAGCGCTCTACCAGGTATGTAAAAACACCAATGAAAGAAGTTTCTTTGTAGAGAATGAAACGGAAATAAAACTGGAATGGCTAAACCCAGAGGATAAAATTGGTATTTGTGGCGCAACATCCACTCCAATGTGGCTAATGGACCAAGTAAAGGAACATATTTTGTCACTTGATAAAAACAGTATCGAGGCAAACATTTGACAAGAGGACCTATAATTGGGTTTTTTACATAAAAAATAGGTAAATAATCGCCGAATTATCTTCTAATAACTAATGTAATTTATTAGATTTGAGGCGTTTTTCATAGGATCAAAAAGTTTCAAAAATTAAATATGTCAAAACAAGTCAAGCTTAAAAAAGGGTTTGATATACGCCTGATTGGTAAAGCCGAAAAAAAAGTCGGTGATTATCAACCTGTCAAAACCTTTGCCATCAAGCCCACAGATTTCATCGGAATGCAAAGACCTAAGGTCCTTGTAAAAGAAGGTGATACGGTAAAGGCAGGCACTCCTATTTTAATTGATAAAAAGCTGGAAAAGGTAAAGTATGTTGCACCTGTATCTGGAGAAATCGTTGAAATCAAACGAGGAGATAAAAGAAAATTATTGGAAATAAAAATCCTGGCTGACGGCGAAATTAATTTTGAAAACTTTGATAAATTAACTTCCTCAGAAATTAAATCAGCAAGTAGGGAATCAATTATTGACAAACTAACTGTTTCAGGAGTTTGGCCACAGATAATTCAGAGACCTTATGGAATAGTGGCGAATCCTGAAGATTCACCACGTGATATATTTATTTCAGGATTTGACTCACATCCTTTAGCCCCTGATTATGATTACCTGCTCAAAGGGCAGAGCAATTATTTTCAAGCTGGTATAGATGCCTTGAAAAAGCTGACTAAAGGAAAAGTTTATTTAGGTTTATCCTCTGATGAAAAATCGGCAGAATTAGCATCCGTTCAAGGAGTAGAAACAACTGGTTTTTCTGGACCCCACCCGGCAGGTAATGTAGGTGTACAAATTCACCACGTAGCCCCTATTAACAAAGGTGATATTCTTTGGACAATCAATCCTTATGGAGTAGTACAGATTGGTAAACTTTTTATTAATGGAATTTATGACGCTTCAAAATTGGTAGCGATCACAGGTTCTGAAGTAAAAAATCCTTCCTATGCGCAAACCTATATAGGAAGCTGTGTAGATAGCTACGTAGCAGGAAATACCAAATCAAATAATTTAAGAGTTGTCTCTGGTAACGTTCTTACAGGAGAAAAAATCAATAGCGATGGCTATTTGGGTTTTTATCAACACCAACTTACAATAATCCCTGAAGGTGACTATTATGAGTTCCTTGGTTGGATGAAGCCTACAGCAGACAAATTAAGCTTTCACAAAGCATTGGGCCTATTGTCCTTCTTATTTCCTAAAAAGGAATATGCATTGGATTCCAATGAAAGAGGAGAACCTAGAGCTTTTGTGCAAACAGGCGTTTTTGAGAAGGTAACACCAATGGATATATATCCAGTTTACCTCTTGAAAGCAATCATGGCAGAAGATTTTGATGAGATGGAGGAGCTCGGAATTTACGAAGTAGTAGAAGAAGATCTTGCATTGTGTGAATTTGTAGATGTTTCCAAACATCCTGTTCAACAATTAATTAGAAAAGGTATAGAACTTATTCAATACAGTTAGAAATATGAAGTTTTTACGAGATCTGTTGGATAAACAGAAACCCTTATTCCAAAAGGGAGGAAAATTGGAAAACCTTTATTACCTGTACGAAGCGGGAGAAACTTTTATGTTTTCACCAAATCACACTACAGGACCAAAGGGAACCCAGGTAAAGGATGCCATCGACTTGAAAAGGATGATGATAACAGTGGTTATCGCCATGATCCCTTGTTTATTATTTGGTATTTACAATACCGGTCATCTGCACTACCTAGCAGTAGGTGAAGCAGGTACATTTGGCGACAAGTTTGTTTTAGGTCTGACCTTAGTTTTACCTATAGTGTTGGTAGCCTACACTGCTGGGGGTATAGTAGAAGCAGTTTTTGCTGTAGTCCGAAAGCACCCAATCAATGAAGGCTTCCTTGTAACAGGTATGTTAATTCCCCTTGTAGTACCTGCAACAACACCACTTTGGCAAGTAGCCCTGGCTACAATCTTTGCCGTAGTTATTGCAAAGGAAGTTTTCGGAGGTACAGGAATGAATATTCTAAATGTAGCAATGACTGCAAGGGCATTTTTATATTTCGCTTATCCTGCCCAAATATCTGGAGATCAGGTTTGGACTTACTTGGGAGATAAAATGCCAGTAGATGGATTTTCAGGAGCAACTGCACTTGCAGTCGCCTACCAATCCGGACAAGAGGGAGTTAATGCAGTGGCAAATCTAGCCAGCCATAACGCCGCTTTAATGGACAATATGTTTAGCTTCCAAAATATGTTTATGGGCTTCATTCCAGGATCAATTGGTGAAACATCCACATTAATGGTATTAATTGGGGCTGCCATCCTATTGTTTACAGGAGTAGCTAGCTGGAAAATCATCGTTAGTGGTTTCGCTGGTGCTTATCTTATGGCTGCAGTAATGCAATTATTAGCGGTTAATGAATTTATGGCCATGCCAGCACATTATCATTTGGTAATGGGAGGTGTCGCTTTTGGTATAGTATTTATGGCTACAGATCCGGTTTCTGCTTCACAGACTGAATCAGGGAAATGGATTTATGGCTTACTTATAGGTGTCCTCACAATCATTATTCGGGTAACTAACCCGGCATATCCTGAGGGCATCATGCTGGCAGTGTTATTTATGAATGTATTTGCACCGCTTATTGATTATTACGTAGTTAAAGCAAACAAGAAAAGGAGGTTACAACGTGCAACAGTCTAACGCTTATATCATAACATTTTCGGTTATATTAACCGTAGTATTAGGTTTATTACTTTCGGGCACTTCTGAAATTTTAAAACCTATCCAAAAGAAAGCCGAAGAACTAGATACCAAAAAGCAGATTCTTGGAGCGGTATTGCCAGCAGATGAAATCGCTGACATGAAACCTGAAGAAGTCAATGAATACTACGCAAGCAGAATTTCTTCTACTGTAGTTAACATTGAGGGTGAAGAAATCACTGAGCAAGATGGTGTCGCAATCACTGCTGAAACCGTAGATGTAGGTAAAAACTACAAAAAGGCTCCAGAAGAAAGATTATTCCCAGTATTTATTTACTTGGAAGAAGGAAGTGAAGACGCAGCTCTTGCTTACATTCTTCCTGTATACGGAAGTGGTCTTTGGGACAAAATCTGGGGATATGTCGCTTTAAAAACAGACATGGATACCATTGAAGGTGTAACTTTTTCACATGCTGGGGAAACGCCTGGATTGGGAGCGAGAATCACGTCTACTGAAGTTCAACAACGTTACCATAACAAGTCCATCTACAATGAAGCCGGTGAACTGGTTTCTGTGTCTATGCAGAAAGGTGAAGGAAAAGATTATTCAAATGACCCTCACAAAATTGATGGCATGTCAGGTGCTACAATCACTGGAGATGGTGTCAATAAAATGCTTAAAAACTACCTGGAATACTATCAGTCCTACATGGACAAGAAGAAAGAAGGTAGTTCAAAAGTGGCTATGAATTAATTGTAAAAAATTTCAATACAAAGAAATTATGAGTACAGAAACCGCTGAAAAAGCAATAGTAAAGGATTCAGAAGCGTTTCTTTCTAAAAGAAGGAAAAAACTGATTACTGACCCCTTGGTGGACGATAACCCTATCACCATTCAGGTATTGGGTATATGTTCTGCCTTGGCGGTAACAACACAAATGCAACCTACATTGGTAATGGCCCTGTCGGTTATTTTTGTGGTAGTAATGTCCAACCTTACCATTTCCTTATTGAGGAACAAAATACCAGGTAGGGTAAGGATCATTGTTCAGCTAGCAGTAGTTGCAACATTGGTAACTCTTGTAAATGAAGTATTGAAAGCTTTTGCTTACGATATGTACAAAGAATTATCCGTTTTCGTAGGGCTTATCATTACCAACTGTATAGTAATGGGTCGCTTGGAAGCTTTTGCACTAGGTAACAAACCTTACGATTCAATTTTAGATGGATTCGGAAGTGCCTTGGGCTATTCTTGGATTATTCTTACAGTGGCCTTCTTCAGAGAACTTTGGGGATCAGGTGCTGTATTTGGTATTCCAGTTTTTGATTATGTATCAGGTTTGTTCGGAGAGGATTTCAGCCTTGCAACGAACGGGCTAATGGTATCTCCAGTAGGGGCTTTTATTATTTTGGGATTGTTGATTTGGGTCCAAAGATCCAAAACAGGATATGTAGAACATTAATTAATCAGGAACAATGGAATTATTTAGTTTAGCAATTAGGTCAATTTTTATTGACAATATGGTATTTGCCTACTTCCTGGGTATGTGTTCTTTTTTGGCTGTTTCCAAAAAAGTTAGTACGGCCTTAGGTTTGGGAGCTGCTGTTATTTTCGTGTTGACGATTACGGTACCTCTTAACTGGTTATTGAATGAGTTTGTGTTGAAAGAAGGTGCTTTGTCATTCCTTGGTGAGTCTTTCGCTACTATAGACCTTACTTTTCTACGATTCATCATGTTCATTGCAATCATTGCAGCCATGGTACAGCTTGTAGAAATGGTCGTGGAGAAATTTGCTCCTGCCTTGTATGGTGCCTTAGGTATCTTCCTTCCACTTATAGCTGTAAACTGTGCTATTTTGGGTGGATCTTTATTTATGGCCCAAAGAGATTATACCTTGGCTGAAGCAGCCGTATATGGTTTTGGATCGGGTACTGGCTTCTTCCTAGCAATAGTTGCTCTAGCGGCTATTAGAGAAAAGTTGAAATACTCAAATGTTCCAAATGGACTTAAAGGCCTAGGCATTACCATGTTGATAACAGGTCTCATGGGAATCGCATTTATGTCATTTATGGGTATAGACTTATAATATTTAGGTTTATATTCAATTACTGTAATTTATAAAAAACCCTGTTCTCTATTTAGTGAGCAGGGTTTTTTACTTTTAGAATAAATTAACTTTATCCAATTTTGAGATGTCAAGTTTCACTTCAAAACGCATTTTAGGGTACTTCCTTAGAGGCCTTTTATTTGTAGTGCCCTTTTTTTTGACGGCCTATATAATTATCCTTACAGTTCAATTTTTAGACAATATCATACCTGTTAATGTTCCGGGTTTAGGTATATTAGTAATGCTCGTTTTCATTACGCTCGTTGGCTACCTAACAAGCATATTTATCACAAAATCAATTTTTGAGGAGTTAGAAAAACTCGTTTTTAAAATACCTTTGGTCAATATTCTTTACACAAGTATCAAAGACCTCATGTCTGCATTTGTTGGAGACAAGAAAAAATTTAATACGCCAATTATTGTAAAGCTTTCGGACAACATGTCTAGACTGGGTTTTATGACACAAGACGATTTAAATGTAATCGGACAGGAGGAATTGGTTGCCGTATATTTCCCTCATTCTTATAATTTTAGTGGTAACCTGTACCTCGTACCCAGAAAAAATGTGGAGAAATTATACAATGTAAATAGTACAGAAATAATGAAATTCATCGTTTCTGGTGGGGTATCTGATTTACATTATTACAAAAATCCGAAAGTGAATAAAGAAGAGGTAAAGTCCATTACCCCTAAAGACAGTATATAGTATGTCTACCATTTCCATTCCTTTTAACAGCCCATATTCCACAGGGAATGAATGGCATTACATTCAGGATGCATACAAGGAAGGTAAATTGGCTGCTGACGGTAAGTATACTAGCAAGTGCCAGGAGTTTTTTGAAAAGAAATATGGATTTGGAAAAGTTTACCTAACTCATTCTTGTACCCATGCACTTGAAATGGCTGCATTGTTAATGGATCTAAAGCCTGAAGATGAAGTAATAGTCCCAAGCTACACCTATGTAAGTACAGCCAATGCTTTTGCCCTTAGAGGCTGCAAGATAGTGTTTGTAGATAGTCTGCCTGATTATCCCGGAATTGACCCTAACCTCCTACCCCAATTGATCAATGATAAAACCCGAGCCATAATCGCGGTTCATTATGGAGGCCTGGCTTGTGACATGGAACAAATCATGGCAATCACTAGAAAACACAAACTGTTTTTGGTGGAAGATGCTGCAGCAGCTATTAATGGCTTCTATATTGATCCCAATAAAAAGCGCCAACCTTTGGGTACATTTGGTCACTTTGCCACTTTTTCCTTTCATGAAACAAAAAACATAAGTTGTGGGGAAGGTGGGATGCTTGTGATCAATGATCCCGAATTTATAAGCAAGGCAGACGAAGTATGGAATAGAGGAACCAACAGAAAAGCCTTTAATGCTGGTAATAAAAACAAATACGAATGGGTAAGCCTAGGCAGTGCTTTTGCCCCTTCAGAGATAAATGCCGCCTGGCTATGGGCTCAATTGGAACAAATAGAGACTATTCAGCAAAACAGAAAAGTGATATGGCACTGGCTTAAAAATAATTTACCAAACCTATTAGAAGAATATGAGATAGAATGGATGAAAATCCCAAGCCATGCTGAACACAATTACCACCTGTTTTATGGACTGGCAAAAAATTTCAAACAGAGAGATGAACTTATAAAAATCCTTAAACAGAAGGGAATTTTAGCTGTTTTCCACTATCAAGGTTTACATACAAGTCCCTATTATTTATCCTTAGAAAACCCAATTCAAAAATTGGTGCAGGCAGAAAAGTACAGCGACAGACTGATTAGGTTTCCTCTATTCGCAAACCTAAACACGGAAGATTTATCCCAAAGAATGCAATAGGCATCTCTTTTTAATTTGCAATTTAATTGATCAGGTGAGTTCAAAACAAAAAAAATTGGCTGACAGAGTATTGGCGTATCGCAGCAATAAAGCTTAGCTGAAAAAAGGAAAGATTGATAGTTAAAAGATTATACCAACCAATAGAAGGATTGCTAGTAAATAAAGGTTTATACCTCGGAACTTTGGTCGTATTTTTCTTTCATTTTGGCTTCTAAGCTCACCTTATCCGTCTTTTTAACAATATCTCTAATTATCTCATCAAGCTCCACCGCTGAATCCATAATCATTTTGCTGTAATTTTCTTTACCAAAATCTTCTTCCAGGGTATCTACTGCCATTACCAAGCTCATAAGTCTTGCCAAGGGCGCTCTAACGACATGAGATTGCATCCAAGCGATCTCCTGCAAACGTTTATTTTGGTCTTCAATGGCCTTGATGTACTGCATTCTTTCAGTGATATCATTTGCAAGTACTACCTCAGCTTTTACACCTTCATGGTCAATTAAACTGCTTTTAATTTCCACGGTGATGATCTCACCATTTTTCTTTTTATGCGTAAAAATTTTTGGACCTATACCCACTTTCCCGGACCTGATACTATTAATCATTCTTTCGAGTTTGGGAATTTCAGGTTCGGGTCTGATATGTTTTAGGTTCATTTGCAAAAACTCATCCTTAGTATAACCGTAATGATCTATCGCAGCCTTATTCACGTCCATAAACTGCAAGGTCGAAAGATTATATAAATACATTGGCTGGGGACTTAGATGAAATAACTCCCTGTATTTCAACTCAGAATGTTTAAGCTGCTGAGATATTCTAGACCTTCCTATACTGTAAATTATACTTTTATAAAGAGAGGTTGGGGAAAGCTCGTCCTTCAATAAATAATCGGACACACCTAATGACAGTGACTTCATTCCAAACTCTATATTGGAATAACCGGTTAGAACAATTATGCTTACATCTCCTGCTAATTCTTTAACTTTCAAAATCAAAGCCTCACCCTGCAAATCAGGTAAAGTCAAATCTAAAATTATACCGTCAAAACGATGAGTGCCTGCTGTTAACTTTTCTTGGGCTTCTTCAAACGTATTTGTAACAGCGAGCTTTAGGTTAAGAACTTTTTCATGGAGGTATTCCTCAATTAGCAATACATCCCCCAAATTATCCTCAACCAATAATAAATGATACCCTTCCTGATCCATCAATAAATGCTATGTAAAAATTTTTTCAGATAATGTCTTTAAATAATATTTAACTCCATAAAAGTAATTGCCTTATTAATTACGCCAATTCCCTTAATAAATACAATCATTGCGCATCATATCTAACAATAAATATGAAAATGTGCATTCTATTCTCCTATACAGTGGCCCTGAAATTTATCAAAGCAACTTAGGTACAGTAAAATAAAATGTAGTTCCACCCTCCTCATTAGAATGAAAACCTATACTTCCACCTAAGTTTTCGATGATCTTCTTACACATGGCCAAGCCTATACCGGTTCCGGCATACTTGCTTTTTGAATGAAGTCTGGAAAATAAGATGAAAACTTTATCCTTAGCTGATTCAGGAATACCTATCCCATTGTCTTTTACCAAAAACTCCCAAAAATTATCCCTTTCCTTGGCAGTAATACTAACTTTAGGTACTACCCCATCCTCCTGATACTTTAGGGAATTATTAATCAAATTTTGAAAAACCTGATGAATTGGAGCAATGGGAATACTCAATAAAGGCATTGGCCCAACTTCGATTATGGCTTTCTTTTGAGAAATTAAGGTCTGTTGAAGACTCAGCACTTTGGATATTAGCTCTGCGAGATCTGTTTCCTTTATTTTTTCCTCTAGCCTGCCTGCTCTGGAATAAGTCAATAAATCCATGATGATTTCTTTCATCCTTGTAGCCCCATCCACTACAAAATACATATATTGCTTCCCCTTTTCATCCAAAACGGAAGAGTACTTTTTATCTAAAATACCCAAAAAACCCGTTATCATTCGAAGGGGTTCTTGAAGATCATGAGAAGCTATATAGGCAAACTGCTCTAATTCCTGATTAGACTGTTCCAGTTCTTTTGCTTTCTTAATAAGCTCCTGATTTAACTGTTTTAGAATGGCTTCCTCTTTTTTCCTTTCTGTCACATCTTTTGTCATTCCCACCAAACCTACTACTTTACCCGAAGCATCCTTAAGTGCTGCCTTATTGGTAAGAAGCCAATTGATTTCGCCATTCTTATTATGATAACATTCTTCCAGATTCATAACAGAATTGCCCGCTTCCAATATTTGATGGTCAATTGCTGTCATCCTCTCGGCTACTTCTTGTGGAAAATAATCAAAAACCGTTTTACCTAAAGTTTCCTCCTCGGTCGAAGCGCCTAAAAAATCATTGTATTGAGATTTATTGTTTATGATGTGTTTCCCTTTCTTATCTTTGACATAAATTCGTATTGGCAAATTGTCAATGATAGTTCTCAATAAAAATCGTTCTTTAAAAAGAGATTCTTCTGCTTGCTTTTTTTCAGTTATATCATAACCAATCCAAATGAATTGGTAGGTTTTGCCTTTATTGTCCTTGAATGGTGTAATGACTGTATCTACCCAAAAAATACCTCCATCGCTTTTTCTTCCTTTGAGCTCTCCCCTCCAAATTTTCCCTTTACTGACCGCTTTTAAGCAATCTTTTAGGGATTCATTTTCCTCATAAACAGCCTTTGGGGAGTTACCTACTATTTCCTGTGATTGAAAGCCTGTGACCTGTTGAAATTTTAGGTTAAGGTAATCTACTTTCTTATCCTGATTGAGTATCAATACCAAGCAGGATTCATCCAAGGCAAATCTATAATCGGAAAGCTCTTGTAAACTCGCAAGCAACTGCTCCTCAGATTCCACATGATCTGTAAAATCTGTTACTAGTTCTATGATATAATATTTACTATCAATTTTTATGTTTTGCGCGTAGGCCTTAGCATAAAACACTTCCCCTGTTTTGGTATGGTGTTGACACTCTACTTGATGTCCACCATTTTTACCAGGTCCTTTACTTATATAAAAATCCTTAGATGGAACATTGTCAACAGGGCAAATATCTCTAAGACTAAGGTCCAAAAACTCTTCTTTTGTATAGCCATATTTCAATAAAGCTTGCCTATTGCAGTCCACTATTTTTAAAGAATCATACTCCCAGATAAAAATCGGCAATGGATGTAATTCATAAAGTTCTTTGTAGTGAATGTTCGAAATCACTTCATTTATTGGAAGCTGGATTTTCTTTTCTTGAGTATAATTAATGCCCTCAATAGTGCCAAATATTCTTGTCCTGTTTCCTTTAGTTATTGAATTCCCTTTTACCCTTAAACAGGTAGAGTCCTCAAGATAAAAAATGTCAAGAAATGCTATTTTGTCCTTAATCAATCTTTCAAAACAAACGGCAAGAGCTTCTCTAAAAGGCGCCTGCACCATTTCAATAAAAGCTGAAAGGGATATTGACTCTGAATTGTTAGTTTTAATATATTTTAGCCCTGTAGAAGAAAATTTTAACTGTTGACTCTCAGGCTGGAGTTCCCATGCACCGATGCCACAAAGCATCAGTACATCAGACAACTCCTGACTGTTTTCTTCATTTGCCAACATCACATATTAACTCTATTTACAAAAAATCACTTCTAACTTATTTGCCAAAAGCTCTGCCTGGCTTTTCGACTAAAAAAGAATCGATATTTCCATTATCCTGCAATGTTACATAGGCCGTTTTACCATCTGGTCCACCAAAAGCAATATTAGAAGGTTTTTCTCCTGACATTTTGATCTCTTTTAGCAACTCTCCCTCTGGAGATAACTTCGCTACTGTTCCTTTACCATGTCTGGTTACGTAGAGGTCTCCATCTACATCTACCCGCATACCATCCATTCCAAAATCTTCAAATGTATGAATCAATCTTTTATTTGAAATTTCTCCTTTTTCATCCAAATCATAAGCCCAAACAGTCCTTTGAACAGATTCATTGACATAAAGTGTTTTATTATCAGGACTGACTTCGATTCCATTTGTCGTTCCCATATCAGTTTCTAAAAGAACAAACTCCCCGTCAAGACCTACTCTCCAGATTTGACCTTTGCTATTTTTCCAATCCGGGTCACTGGCGAATACAATATCATTGTCCATGATGGCAATGTCATTGGGCTGATTTAAATCATCATGGTGCGCAAGAACACTTATCTCCTTGGTTTGCATGTCCACTTTAAGAACATTATGACCGGTATAATCTGCGATTAACATTTCTCCCTTGCTATTAAAACGAATGCCATTACCGGTACTACCTTCAGGTAAGTTAACAAAAAGTGAAGCTTTTCCATCAGGAGTCACTTGACCTATTGTGCCTTCTTTACCAAAATTAACAACATAAAGGATCCCATCTTTATCTACCGCAGGACCTTCTATGCCTCCAGTAAATTCACTGTTAGATGTAAATGGTTGACTTTTATACAATGGCTCTGTAGTACTACTCATTTCTTTATTTTCAGTTTCAGTTGATTTGGATGAACATGCGCCCACAATGACTAAAGAAAGCACCAATACCCAATGATTAATATAATTTTTTGACATTTTGAAATATAGGTTAAAACTAAAAATATATGTATTATTTTATGAATACAAGAATTCCCTTAAAATTAATTAGATTTCATGATATTATATTTATTTTTTATTGCAAATAAATCTTTTATCAAACTTAATTTTTCACTCTTCTTAAAACGTAAAACACAATATTTATTGAAGATGAAGATTTTTTAAAGTTGAAACACTAAAATGGTCCATTTAAAAATTGAGATTTTATGCTAAAATTCACTGATTCAACGCAAATAAAATTACGATGCAATCAACATAAGCAAGGATTGACTAATTTAGAGAAATTCCCATTGCCCCTTGTCTATACAAGGCATTAGTAGCTCTAGCGATTGCCATCTTTAAGTTAATTACCTCCATTAAAACAGTTATCCCCTCGCTTCATCCAATTACATTTGGAGAAAAAATAATATTCCTATATATTCAATGTACTTAATAAGATTACTAAACCTATATCCACCATCATGGAAAAAATGAAAAGAAGAAATACTATTAAAAAATTATTCGCCTCCCTTGCTGGAGTAGCAGGAATAGGCACCATAGCCAAAGCCAATTCTATTGAAACAAAAAGCGCTGAGAAGGAAGCGTTTAGCATAGTAGAAGAACAAGATGTTCCTTTGTTCTCAGGAGCTACCAAACATGGTAACACAGTTTATATCGCAGGTAAAGGTGCCCACTTTGATGGAGATATTAAAGCCCATACAGATCATGTACTAAAGGAATTGGAAAAAGAGCTTGTTAAAGCCGGTAGTTCCATGGATAAGGTACTTAAAGTCAATGTTTATCTACATGACCTTAATGATTACAAAGGGATGAATGAAATATTTAGAGGTAGATTTGGTAGTAAACCACCAGTTCGAACTACTGTTGCGACTTATGGTGGTGTACCAGGTGACTCTCTAGTGGAAATGGATTGTATTGCTTACATTTAAAGCTCTAACAAGCTAATTACCCATAACCCGATTTATTTTGAATAAAGAAATGATTTTCAAATCTCTTATTGGAGCAGGCCTTTTGTGCCTGCTCTTAGCTTTAATACTTATTATTCCCGGTAATATTGAGCAAGCTTCGATCCCACTCATTCTATTTTTTGTATTGATAGGTATTGGTTTTCGAGGATTCGAAAGACTCAAAGGCTTTACTTACACTACAATGATTTTCGCAGGGGTAACTGCAGCCATGTACTATCCGGAGTATTTTGTAGAATACAAAGGCTATTCCTATAGCAACTTAATTACTCCACTGATCCAAATTATAATGTTTGGCATGGGAACTTCAATGGCTTTTAAGGACTTCGCAGGTGTAATTAAAATGCCAAAAGGAGTATTTATAGGTTTATTGAGCCAATTTACGATCATGCCTATAACAGGGTTTATCCTAGCAAGCTTAAGTAATTTCCCAGCTGAAATTGCCGCAGGTTTGATTCTTATTGGCTGTTCGCCTAGTGGTCTTGCTTCCAATGTAATGAGCTACCTGGCAAAGGCCAATTTGGCATTGTCTATTACCATTACTGCCATTTCTACCCTTCTTGCGCCCTTTCTAACGCCATTATTGATGAAGTTATTGGCAGGACAATTTGTAGAAATTAATGTTTTGGACATGATGTGGAGCATTATAAAAATGGTCATCATACCAATAGGAGCCGGATTAATATTCAACAAGTTATTTACCGGAAAAGCCAAGTGGCTTGATGATACCATGCCTGTAGTTTCTATGGCAGGTATAGGTATAATCATTGTCGTTATTACCGCCGCCGGTAGGGATAGCTTGTTGGACATAGGAGGTTTACTTATTGTATTGGTATTTATCCATAATGTCATGGGTTACAATCTTGGTTTTTGGATCAGCAAGTGGCTTGGACTTAACGAAAGAGATGCTCGTACTGTAGCATTAGAAGTAGGCATGCAAAATGGTGGTTTGGCCTCAGGTTTAGCCAAAGAAATGGGTAAACTAGCTACAATAGGATTGGCTCCAGCCGTTTTTGGACCATTAATGAACATCACAGGATCTGTCCTGGCTTCTTATTGGCACAGAAAGCCACCAAAAGATTAGGGGCTTTTGAAAAAGCAATTTCTGTTTCGTCTCTTATCACTATCAGCAATTCTACTGCTGTTACTCTATTTCTACCTGATCCTAACAGGAAATTATGGACCATCAGGCCCATTCCTGATAGGTTTCATGGTATTATTGGGTCTTGCTTTTAATCTAAATCAAAAGCTAAATGGGTACACCTATACGGTGATGATCTTTGGATCAGCCACTTTAGCCCTATACTATCCACAACCTTTTATTGCTTATAAAGGTTATGCCTTAAGTCAATTGATTACCCCACTTATCCAATTCATCATGTTTGGGATGGGGACAGCCATGGCGATTAAGGATTTTGTACAGATTGGCAAAAATCCTAAGGGAGTCTTTATAGGCTTGGTATGCCAATTGACCTTGATGCCACTATCTGGATGGGCAATTGCTCATTATAGTGGCTTGCCTATAGAAATTGCTGCTGGAATCATTTTAGTAGGCTGTTCCCCAAGTGGAGTGGCCTCTAATGTTATAAGCTACCTGGCCAAAGCCAACCTGGCATTGTCCATTACAATAACTGCACTTTCTACCTTATTGGCCCCCTTTGCTACACCTTTTCTTATGAAATGGTTAGCAGGTTCATTGATAGAAATCGACATCGGTGTAATGATGTGGAGCATCGTTAAAATGGTCATTATCCCCATCGGAGCTGGCTTATTGGTCAACCACCTCTTTAGAAATAAAATAGCAATACTACAAAAGATAATGCCCACCCTTTCCATGGTTGTCGTAGCTATAGTTATCGTGCTTATTACAGCATCAGGAAGGGACAATTTACTTGATATAGGTTTTATTTTACTGGCCCTTGTACTTCTTCATAATATCGTAGGCTACTTACTAGGATATACTGCGAGTAAGGCTTTAGGTCTAGATGAAAGAGATTCCAGAACAATCGCTTTGGAAGTAGGCCTTCAAAATGGAGGTATGGCTGGTGCACTAGCCAAAGAAATGGGCAAATTAGCTACCCTTGGATTGGCCCCTGCAGTCTTTAGCATCATTATGAATATCACTGGGTCAGTACTAGCTTCCTACTGGCACAAACACGATCCAAAACCAAAAAATGCCAACATTGAAGAGACTATTTAAAAAGTATAAAATGAAATAGGCTATAATATTTTATCAACTAAAAGTGGAGAAAGGCTAGGCTTACAAATTTCTAGGCCGAATTAAATGGATTAGTCTATCTTAATTCGTAAAAATAAAAAGGAATGTAATCCAATTCCTCCTCAACCTTAGGCTGATTGAGCTTGCGGTCGGCAAATAACCTTCCACCTTGATTCTTAAATTGTATATCTAGGTGTCCTTCCCATAATTTTTTACCCTCTTTTATTATTTGATAATAGGGAATTTTATATTTTTCCTTAATTATTGTTTTCTCTTCCTGCGTAGCGGTGCTATTGTACTCTTCCATTACATCACTGGGTATGGCACCATAGTATCCTGTTAAAAGGTATTCATTTGAAGAAAACAAACCAAAATAAGCTGAATTTTCGAAAACCATCTCAAATGTCCCTCCTTCATAATTTTCAAATGGAAGAGGTGCTATTTGTGAATAAGTGGATTTACCCGGGTTTAATTCAATTGTTTCCATAAGCTCTAAGTTTGGAAAGCTAAAACGATAAATCTCGGGAGAATTTGCAAAAAGAAGGTACAATTCTTCGTTGTGCAGCAATGAAAAAGGCGCGCTATCCAAGTATTTCCCAGGAGATTTTATCATTTGTACGGATTTGGGAATATAATCCTGACTGATAAATTTTTCTTCCTTGAAATCAAAAACCGTTAAAAATGGATGGCTGGATAAAAATTCATCTCTTTCTGTAGAAGCTTCATTTATATCCTTGCTGTAAGCATGAGTAAACAGTCTTTGCTCTTGAACTAGATTAACATGACCTGGACTAAAGTAAATTGACTTGATGTTAAATGGTATTTCTTTTTTTTCAATCAGATTCAATTCCCTATCATACCAAAAAAAATGACCGCTCCCGACAAAAAGCAGCTGGTTATTAGGAAGGTAATTGATAGAAAAATACTGAGTCCCAAAGTAATCCTTTCCATCTATGGAGAGGTTCTTGGTTTGAAGTATATTTCCTTTGTTATTTACTCTAACAAACTCTTTTCTTTGTCTATCATAAAGTAAATATTCCGATTGGTCTTCTTTGAAATCCACCATACTAAGTTGGCCCAGATAATCGATAAAAAGACTGTCAGTTATGACAAACTCAGGCATAATTTCTCCTTCAGATTCAATCTTGGTTTGGCATTGGCAGAAGAAAAGGATCGAAAGGGGAAAGAAAAATAATGTCTTATTGAAAAATTCTGTCATCAGATAGAATACAGTTTAGTACAAAAGATAAATTCAATAAATTATAATAAAGGGTATACCGATAGGGCTCCCAAATAATCTGAGATAGAAATTTACCTTAGAAAAACCAACTACCTGATTTTAAAGACTTTTATTGCCTCATTATTGAAAGCATAAATATAATAAAATTCTTCTCCTACCCTAATGGTTTTTATATCCCTTACCTCATCTTGGAAAAACAAACCGGATTTTTGTACTGGAATAGCTTTCAAAGCTTTATTTTCCTTGTTAATAGTAAATACAAATCCTGGGTTGGCATCCAATTTTCCAGTACTCACCCGCGTTTTGCTAATATTTCCACCTGTTAGTAAAAGGGACTCCTTACTTTGAGAAGGTACAGCTTTATTCATTGCAAAGAGTGGTGAAAGCTGAAGTTCTACAGGAAGTTTACTTTGAGAAAAATTACCTTTCCCGTCATTTATCAATGCCATAGAAGATAAATTATCCGCAGTAAGCGTATCCGCACCACTGAGATCCAGGCTCTCGAAAATACCTTCAACACTTGTCTGAGCAAAAGATCTATAATCAACAAACTTGTTTTTAAGTTTAGGCAATTGCCCAATAATTTCATCCCTACTAAAAGCAAATGAATTTGTATCGGCTTTGTAATAGGTAAAAATAGGGTCTGTTCTCCCGTTATTGTCAAAGTCTTTGAAGACCACTTTCAAAGGTTGCTCAGCATTGGTTTGGTAAACAAGGTTTTCACCATAATTCCCTGCAAGAAGGTCTATGTCTCCATCATCATCGAGGTCTGTGGCAAATAAGTTTAGCCACCAACCTTTGGTAGACTCTGTCAATTCTTTTTGAATAGCTACAAATTGATTTTCTTGCAAACCATATATTTGAATTCCCATCCACTCTCCAGCTATGACTAATTCCTCTTTACCATCCCCATCAGTGTCTACGAAGCAGGCATCACTTACCATTCCCGGATTCATCAATAAAGGGTTGTAATCCTGAGTTACATCCTTGAAGTTTCCCTTCCCATCATTTTCCAACAGGTAACTTCTTGGAGCCTCCGGGTAATTTCCGGGCAAATAGCGTCCACCTACGAAAAGATCAGGAAAACCATCCCCATTAAAATCAGTACTTGCTACTGCGGCCCCACTAAAAGGCATCTTAGGTAGTGAATTGCTTCTTTGGAACTCACCCTTCCCATCATTAATATAAAGCCTGTCTTGATAAAGTTCACTGTCTCTCGGGTGGTCTATGCCACCACTAACAACATAAAGGTCTAGATTCCCATCGCCATTGGCATCCAGCCAGACAGCATCGGTATCCGTAAAACTACTGTCAGCTTCAAATGCAGCCTGTTTGCTTACTGAGAATTCCCCCTTGGCATTCTGAACATACAATACTCCTGATTGGTTTTTTCCTCCACCTATGAATAAATCATCCAATTGATCTCCATTCACATCTGCAACGGCCAATTTGGGTCCTATCCCCCCCATTGAATTGGGCATTAGTCTGTCTTGAGTAAAATCCAAAAAACTGGTCTCATGATGAACAAAATTAATTCCTAAGGCACCAGGAACTTCTTCCAGTAAAGTGCTGATTTTAACTGCCTCGGTCCTTTTTATTTTCCCTTCGGCTTGATTCAGTACTAAGATATGATTAATCGGTACTTGAGAAATGATTTGGTGCTCACCAGTAGGCCAAAAAACCTCAAGACTATCTATAGTAGTGTTTTCACCTAGACCAAATAACAATTCCTGATCTACCGAAGACTGGTATCCACGTGTAGGAATTAATTCCTGATGAAATTGATCTCCATCTGTGTAAACCAATACCTTAGTACCTATACCTTTACTATTTAAACCTTCTCCTTTGAGCCTCACTTTTAAAAAGGAATGATTGGATAACTTCTCACTATTGTTTTTATAAACAGATACCGGATCATTGGTATGGCAAACTATCAAATCTAAATCACCATCTCCATCCAAGTCCGCATAGGCAGCAGCGTTAGATACCGTTTCATCTTCAAGTCCCCACTCATAAGCTTTGTTTTCAAATTTCAAATTACCCTGATTATGATAAAGGTAATTTCTAACATAGATAGGTGGCATCTTATCAATAAGCTCCATTAAAGCTGCTTCTTTCCCTGTTTGATTGGTTTTAAGACGCTCACTTACCAGATAATTCATAAAGTCCATGTCCAGGTAATTCCGGGCATAACCATTGCTGATAAAAATATCTTTCCAACCATCATTGTCAAAATCTGCTGCTAAAACCGCCCAGCTCCAATCAGTATGAGCCACTCCACTAAATTGGGCAATTTCCACAAAGTTGCCTTCACCTTGATTCAAGTGAAACATATTGCGCATGCTTTGTGGGTAAAAACCCTTATTCAGTAATTCACTGTATTTACTGTAGTTTTCAGGTCCTAGAATTGCCTTTTGATTAAAATTAAACTCTGGCATCATATCCATAGTAAGCAAATCTGACATCAGGTCATTGTTCATGTCAGCTGCATCTGCTCCCATAGAAAACAGGGATACGTGCCCCATATGATTTCTAAGTTCTTCCTTGAAAGTCCCATCTTGTTGATTGTAATAAAGGTAGTCCTCTTCATTGTAATCATTGCTTACATAGATATCCAACCAACCATCATTATTATAATCGCTCACAGTCACAGCCAAGCCAAAACCCAAAACATTACCAATAATTCCACTTTCTTCAGTAACATCAATAAATTGACCACCGTCATTTCTATACAAACGATCGCCTAAAAAGTCTCCTATTCTATTTTTATACGAACCATCAATCCTGCTAAATCCTGCATATTCCTGAGTAGAGTGATTGAGAAGAAACATATCCAGATCCCCGTCATTGTCATAATCGAAAAATGAGGCCTGTGTGGAATAACCGGGATCATCCAATCCATATTCTTTCGCGGCTTCCTTAAATGTCAGGTCTCCTTGGTTGATATACAACAGGTTTTTTCTATTGTTATGATCCTTGGCTGCTGATCTACATATATAAATATCCAAAAGTCCATCGCCATTGACATCAGCCATGGTAGTACCAGTATTCCATAATCCAGCTGCCTCTACTCCTGCGGAGGCAGTAATGTCTTCAAATTTAAAATCTCCTTTATTTAAATAAAGTTTACTTGCCATCATATTTCCAGTAAAATAAATATCTGGCAAACCATCATTGTCAATATCACCAACAGCCACTCCTCCACCCTGATAAAAATAACCGTAATTCAGTACATTAAAAGCATCGGACTCTTTAACCAGATTATTAAAAACTATTCCTGAGGAGGAAGACACTTCTGTAAACAAGGCATTTGGATTCTCTTGCTTACAGGAAAAAAGAAAAGAAATTAAAAAACAGTATATCAGGCAATTAGAAATAAATTTCATGGCATTAGTATTTTGGTATAAAACTAAAAAAAGTGCCGCTAAAAACGGCACTTTTTTTATACTTCTATATTAAATTTTACTTAATCATCTGATTTTGCATCCCACCAAAGCTTAGTGCTATTCAAGTTTCCTCCTACTAATTCAGGAAATTTTTCAGCAGCCAAAACAGCTTCACTATTATTTGAATATTCACCCTGAACGAAGACTAGTCTAGGCATTACAACATCTGCAGGGACGAACTCATTGTCAGAGTTCAAACGAGGATAAGGCTTAGGGTAGTTGGTTCTTCTCAACTCAGCCCACGCTTCCCAACCATCAGGATAGATAGCAATCCATTTCTGGGTTCCAATCTGCTCCAATTGCTGTTCTTTAGTTCCACCAGTCATAAACGCTACTGGAATATTTGAACTCGCAGCAATATTCCACTCAGGTTTGAACGAGTAGCTTACGTCACTTGGCGTATTATTACTATTGATATAAGCAGCTATAGTACCAGCATCAGCAGCAATTCTAGGCTCAGTTAAAGAAAGGGTAATTCCTTTTTCATAGAACTCTTGAGCTGTACCGCCCATAGCCCATCCTTCAACAGCTCCTTCAGCTAATAAAAACTGAGCTTCTGCAGCACTCAATACTCTCCAAGGTTCCCCAGCAGCACTTCCACCTCTACCTTCATTTAGGAAAATTGCTCCCATATCAGAATGTAGATCGTTAAGATTTGGTGTACCTAATTCTTCTCTAGAAAGTCCATTTCTTAATCCTTTGTGAGGCATACCCTCTCCAGTGTTTTGATAATTGACAGTTTCGCTGAAGAACACACCAGTTCTTGGATCATCATATCCTACCATTACACTTTCCATCAAAGCACTCATTCTGTACTCACCCCAGTTGGTAATGATCCAATAAGGGTTTCTTGAGTTAACAGTAGTTTGAATTTGAGCACCATCTGCGTTAGTTTCCATTACGCCGTCAGCTACAGCCTTCTCAGCTTCAGATTTTGCCAAAGCAGGTTCTACAAACCTAACTCTCATCGCAAGTCTCAACCTAAGAGTATTGGCAAATGTCAACCACTTGTCAACAGAACCACCATATATTTGGTCATGACCAACAAAGGCACTTTTACCGGTATTTTGTTTCAATACTGCTACAGCCTCATCTAATGTTACAAAGAAATCTTTATAAATTTCTTCTTGAGTATCATAAGCAACACTGGTTTCACCATTACCGAAATTAGAATAGATAATTGGGCCCCAATAATCAGTAATTCTATGGTATCCAGCTACTTTCCATACTTTAATGATGGCATTTTCAACAGGAAGTTCATTTGCTTCAGTAAACTCTTCAACAAACTGAATAACAGGAGCAGCTTGTCCATAGTAATAATTCCAAGCACTGTTTGACCATCCACCTACTTGTGTATGACGATCAGAGTCAAAGTTTACCTGAGTAGTGGCAAAGTACTGAGAGTACAAGTCACCGAATAAACTTTGTGCAATCTGAAAACCTGATGTTCCTCCCCCGGGAGCAAGGTACATCGCACGAGCCTGTGCATTCGCAAATGCGTTACCCAAAAGACCAATATCTAAGTTGTCTGCAACAAGTGCATCTGGTCGGGTGTTTAACTCTTCAAAGTTTTCCGTACAAGCACCAAGCGATAGTGCTGCAACGGATAAACCCATTGCTATTTTAGAAATTTTTATCATCTTCAAATTTTTTAAAATCCTAAATTAAGATTAAAACCAAAAGATCTGGCAGTCGGCGGAGCGAAGGAATCAAATCCTTGAGCCGAAGCAGATGTTCCAACGGTTACATCCGGATCAATATTTCCAGCTTCGTTTAGGAAGAAGAATAAGTTTCTTGCTACGAAAGAAATACTAACTGAACTCAAAGGCAATCCCTCCAATTTACTAGCAGGAATAGCATACCCAATTACAGCTTCTCTCATTCTGATGTTTGTAGCAGATACAGAAAATACTTCACCAATAGGAGCATTTCTACCACCCATATTTACCCAAAACAGCTCAGCAGTTGTTTCGATAGTATTAGGCGCATAAGTTCCATCTTCAAGTTCCATTACAGCAGTTTCATGAGACATGAAGTTGTCACCGAAGATCAAACCACCATCTCTACCATAAAGTGTTTCTTCAGTCACACCGTCTGCAAAAGTAACCGCATTTGTGAAAGAAGCAATACTACCACCTTGTCTGAAATCAATTGTAAAGTTCGCAGTGAAGTTTTTATACTTGAATGAGTTTTGGATACCACCAGTCCATACAGGATTGTAATTGGCAACCCTTACAGTTTTACCTGGAGTTGTTCTTGGAACACCATTCTCGCCAATGATAACAGCACCATCTTCATTTCTTAAATAACCTCTAGAGTAAACTTCTCCAAACAATTCACCTTCTTCAACTCTGAATTCTCTTAAGAAATCACTTCCGACAACGATACTTGGTCTTTCGTCATTGATTTCATTAACCATTGAAATATTTCTTGCGAAGTTACTTGTAATATTCCAGTTGAAATCAGCTCTCCTCATTGGAGTAATGTTAAGCACTACTTCAATTCCTTCATTTTGAACGTCACCACCATTGGTAAAGAAGCTAGATGCTCCAGAACCTACTGGCAAGGCAACAGTAAACAACTGATTGAAAGAGTTGGTTTTGTAGTAAGTGAAATCTACTCCCAAACGGTTATCCAAGAATCGCAAGTCAGTACCTAATTCAATAGATCTTGTGCTTTCTGGAAGCAAGTTTGCATTAGGCAATTGCGTACTTAAAGATACATAACCACCCAATCCACCTGCTCCAAAAGCAGCAGTTCTTTGTAATTGGTAAGGATTCGTATCATTACCCACTTCTGCAAATGAACCTCTTGCTTTAGCAAAAGTAAACCAAGAAGGGAATTCAACTAAATCAGAGATAACGGCATTGATACCCACAGATGGGTAGAAGAAAGACCAGTTAGCTCTTGGCAATGTAGAAGACCAGTCATTTCTTGCGGTAATATCCAAGAAGATTGCATTTTTCCATGCTAACTGACCAAATCCGTAAAGTGAATTAACATCTTTAGGACTACCTACACCATAGGAAGAAACCACTTGCTGAGTATTGCTCAAAGCAAAGAAATTAGGAACAATCATGTTCTGACCAGTATTAGAATTCAAACTGGAATTTCTATTGATTCTTGAGTTACCACCAGCATTGATATTGAAATACCAATCTTGACTCAAAGTTTTCTCATAAGAAATCAAGAAATCAGTGTTGATTTCCATGCTTTCTGATTGACCTACTGAGAACCTACCGTTCTGTGCAATGATATAAGTATCATTGTAAAGTTTTTCTTCACTTACACCGAAAGTACGGTCTAAAGATGCTCTAGCCATTACGGTAAAACCTTCAGAAATCTCATAATTAGCTGAAGTAAAAGCAATGATTCTGTCAAAAGTATCCTTGCTAAGATTTCTGTTCAATGGCCAATAAGGATTGGCTCCACCATTGGATCCTGGATTGAAGTAATTTTGCTTAGCAGCACCAGAAGCATCAATATATTCAAAATTAGAGATATCTTCAGTTCTGATGTTTCTTGGCAATCTTACAATGTGTCTTGTAGGATTGGCATAATTTTCACCCTGAGCAAGTTGATTGTTGATATCTTGACGGATATAGTTGATTTTAGAATCTAAAGTCAATTTATCTGTCAATTTATTTGTGATCCTTAAGTTAATACTATGTCTTCCCAACTCATTGTTAGGTACAACACCAGCAGCATCAGTATAAGTATAAGAGAAATACGTTTGGTTTTTCTCATTTCCTCCACTAATAGCTAAAGTAGTAGCTAAGTTATGACCAGTTTGGTAGAAGTCCTTGATATTGTTAGGCTGAGGAGAAAATTCATAAGTGTCTATGTTGCTATTTGGATCTGGAGACCAGAAAGCAACTGAAGATCCATCCATTTTAGGACCCCAAGAAAATTCTGAAGTTGGAGAATAATTACCATTACTTCCTTGACCATATACATTTTGATAATTTGTCAATATCAATGGATTATCAAACATGTAAGAAGTATTCAAACTTACTTTGAAACCATCAGCTGATCCTCTTTTTGTAGTTACAACGATCGCACCGTTATTTGCACGGCTACCATAAAGAGCGGCCGCGTTTGGACCTTTCAATACGTTGATACTAGCAATATCATCAGGGTTAAGGGTCTCAATTCCTTTAGCAGGAACACCATCAACTATATAAAGAGGCTGACTATCTCCACTAATGGATCGGTTACCTCTCAATACAACTCTAGTAGATCCACCTACACCACTACCAGAACGGTTAATGGATAGACCAGCTACTTTACCTGAAAGAGAATTCATTACGTTCAATTCTCTCGCTTGAGTAATTTCTTCAGTACTTACATCCTGAACAGTATAAGTCAATGCTTTCTTTTCTCTCTCAAGACCAAAAGCAGTAACTACTACCTCTGATAGAGCAGATTCTTCTGCCTCTAGAGCTACATTTAACTCACTATTGTTCCCAACCGCTCTTTCAATCTTTCCATATCCTAAATAGGAAAAAACTAAAACGGCAGATGAACTGGAAACATCTACACTATAATTACCATCAATGTCAGTGATAGTACCTGTATTGGTTCCTTTTACCAATATACTGACTCCCGGCAATGGGGCATCAGCGTCTGCGTCCGTCACAGTACCTGTGATGGTTCGATTCTGTGCCATTGCTTGTATCGTAAACAAGGCCAGAAAAAACACGAGTAATCTTTTTTTCATAAGAAAATGAACAAATTTAATTAAATGACTATTGGAATTTTTCCAATGGTTTAATTTTACTTGAAAATCGCTGATAACCAGCAATACCCTTCGGAATAATCCGAGACAAAATTAAAAACCCAATTAACAAATACCTTTCATAAACTCACAGTTTTTCGATGGAAATTTTAGTCTTAAAAACTAAGAATCATTCAAATTACTATGAAATTCGAGGAAGGTTATCGTTAACATTGGGCGGTTATAACGCTAATATAAGGAAAAATATATTTTCCAAACAACTCAGTTACCTTTGAAATAATTTAATTTAAATATAACACCTGATAAAAAGTAAAAATTTTAACTACCCTCACTAAATAAAATAAATATTTTAGCTATGTAAATGCCCAACAATCAAAATTAAATCAATTTAGTCTCATTTTTCTCATTCTTTTATTTTGGCTGAAAGCTTTTATTTTTTGTTTGTATTATTTTATGAAAATTGCAATAATTTCTATCCAGTCCTATCTTTCTGGAAATTATATTGTTTAAATCTTAGAATTTTATTAATTATCGTGAAATTTTCACGTAAGACCATGAAAAACTCCAATCAACCACTCATAACAATTTTTATTTTTATTTCTTTTTTTTGCTTTCAACTCATTTCTTGTACGACACCTTTAGAATTACCCGAAACTGACCCTAATAATGACGGATTGATTTTGCCCGGTGGTTTTGGTGCCCTTGTTGTAGTGGATAGTATTGGCAAGGCCCGTCACTTAGCAGTAAATAACAATGGCGATATATATGTTAAACTAAGTTATGCTAAAGGCAAAGGTAGCAACGTCGCTCTTAGAGATACCACGGGAGATGGAAAGGCAGATATTGTAACTCATTTTGGAGATTATAAAGATGAAGGAAGTCTCGCCAATGGTATGCGGATCCACGACGGCTATCTATATTATAGTGCTGCTAGGGTAGTGTATAGAAATAAACTTGTTCCAGACAAATTGGTGCCCGACAGCCCAATGGAAATAATCCTTACAGATGACCATGAACATGGAATCCACTGGCACATTACTAAACCCATGTCTTTTGACGAAGAAGGATACATGTATGTGCCTTTCGGAAGTCCCTCCAATGCCTGTCAGGATATGGCTAACAAACCTGGAGGAATACCAGGGTCAACAGGCTTAGATCCTTGTCCTGAATTGATCGAGCATGGCGGGGTATGGCGATTTAAAATGGATAAACTAAACATGACCCAAAAAGATGGGGAATTGTACGCTACAGGAATTAGAAGTGTAGTAGCCATGGATTATAATAAGGTGGACAAAAACCTCTACTTGGTCATGCACGGAAGAGACAACCTCCACTTATTGTACCCAAAGACTTTTAGCCCTTGGGAAAGTGCGGTTCTTCCTTCGGAGGAATTTATTCGTATCGAAGAAGGTGGAGATTATGGCTGGCCTTATTGTTATTACGATCAGATCAAGGGCAAAAAAGTACTCGCACCTGAATATGGCGGTGATGGTGAAATTATTGGTCGCTGTGCAGACATGGACGATCCCGTTATGGGATTTCCCGGACACTGGGCCCCCAATGACCTATTATTTTACACAGGAGATCAATTTCCTGATCGGTATAAAAATGGGGCTTTTATCGCTTTTCATGGTTCTACCAATAGATCACCTTATCAACAATCAGGGTATTTCGTAGCTTTTGTACCATTTAAAAATGGACAAGCAAGTGGGGAGTGGGAGGTTTTTGCCAATGGTTTCGCAGGTAAAGAACTTATTGTAAATACCAGTGATGCGGAATTCAGGCCCATGGGACTAGCTCAAGGACCGGACGGTTCATTGTATGTATCTGACTCCAGGAAAGGTAAAATCTGGAGGATTCTATATAAAGGAGACAAAGCTTCATTTGGAGAGGCTGAATTAGCTAAAATGGAAGAGCAAAAGCTGGTTGCCAATATTCGTAACCCACACCCTGAAGAAGACAATCAAGACAAAGGTCAATTCCCGGAAGGTAAAAAAGTATACAATACTTATTGCTCCCCTTGTCACCAAAGAGATGGAAATGGCGCTACTGGAAGAATCCCGGGCCTAAGACAAACGGATTGGGTAACGGGAAACAAAGACAAACTTATCAATATCGTCCTTCAGGGACTTGATGGGGAAATCGAAGTCAATGGAGAATTGTACGATAATGTAATGCCAGCCCATCAGTTTTTAAGCGATGAGCAGATTTCAGAAGTATTGACCTTTATCAGACAAAACTTTGATAACAAGGCCTCGGCCGTCTCAAAAGATGAAGTAGCTAACATAAGGGCTAAAATTTCAAAATAATCGGCCCAAACAAAACCATCATTCCGAGGCTTAACATTTTCGAAATGCAGCAATCCAGATGACAATATCCAATGCCGCACCCCAGTGGGGTGCAATCTTTGCAGCCCTGGGTAAGCCGACGCAGGAGGTGCGACCCACGGTGTAAGTGAGTTGGCATTTGTAGGGCATTAGCTTCCAGTAAGTTCAACATTGAAACCGCTTTTCGCTAATGCCAGTGGCCCCTTACCGGATAATATTAAAATCTGTCATCAGTAGGCTTTGCGGGGCTTTTGAGCATAAGAGTTCGAAGGAATCTCCAACGTGATAAGATTGCCGCACCCTTTCCTTACGCAGCACCTCCACAATAAAGGGTTTGCAATGACATATACATAAAAGAATCGTCATTCCGAGGCTTAGTGTGAGATTTGAGCGGCCCCTTCGACACCCTTCGACAGGCTCAGGGACCTCAACAGGTGAACCATGCATCTGCTCAATAAATGCAAGATTTAAATTCATCCAATTTACTTTTATCCCACATTATTTATAAATACATTACATTCTTAGTTGAAAACACCTGCTAAAATCGCAATCTATTTTTTATCAACAATCTGTAATGGAAAAGCCAAAATGAAAAGTTTATATACCATTTTAAATAGCGGAATATTCTTTATCGCTCTAGGACTAGGTCTAAGCTGCAATTCCCCAAAAGAGAATACAGCTCAAAGAAAATTTTCCATCACAGTTAGGGACTCGATCAATATTGAAAACTTAGAGCCCTTACATCTTAAGGGCTATGATCCACTATCAGACCATTACCTTTTGTCAAATGCAGGAATTGGCATACGCCAGATTTTTCAGGTAAATGGTAAAGGGGCCATTACTTCCCATTTTACTATTCCTGAAGAAGGGCCAAATGCACTTTCAAATCCTGGAAGCGTGGGATTACTGAATGGAGCCATCATTATATATGACATGGAAAAAGGCTTTGTAAAACTCAACCCAGACTCAAGCATCATTCCTGAGGCAAAAATTCCCTATCCACATAACTATTTGTTTTTCCCACCTCACCTACCTTTAATAAAGCAAAGTGGAGAAGAGATGTATTATATCAAACCACTTATAGATGAAGACTTCATAGATGGCATGGGAGAACAGTTCTATAAAAACTATTACAGTAAGTCGCTACTTGAAAAGCACAATTCAAAAACTGGTGAGACAAAACCATATTTAAAAATACCAGAGCAAAGCATTTTTAAGGACGACATGAATCATGGCATATATGTTCCCGTAATCAAAAATAAAGGGAATGACTGGTTGGTATCAACATGGTTTGATCCCTTTGTTTATTTATACAAGGAAAATGATGATGGGATTACTTTCGAAAAAGCCATTGATTTACAAATCACAGGAATGAACAAATACCAGAGCGTAGAGATGAAAAATAGCGATCAATTTTTTGATATTAATGCTGGTAAACGCCCAGGAAATATCAATGACATCCTATTTATGGATGATTATACGGTTATTGTCTACAGAAAGGGGCTGACAGATCAGGAACAAAAGGATATAAAGGCAAATTTCCCCAATCAAACCAAAATGGAGATGGAAAAGAAAGACACCTTTTATGCCGTTATCTTGGATAAAGATTACAATGTGCTGGACAGCAAGGTCAATTTTCCTAATGGCGTGTACTACCCCAATATCGTCAACAAAAGCAATGAAATAATCGCATTGAAAAACCCCGATCTATTTGATGTCGAAGAAAACTATGTCACCCTATATAGAATGGAATTGGGTTTTGAATGATTCAGTAAATCAAGTATCCATAGACCTTGACTCCCATTAGGCCTTGGCTTGAATATTACCACCTATTTACCCAAGATCCATCAGCTTTTTACAACAACTCAAGCAGTGCCACTGCTCCGGTGTAAGAAATAACACAAGCGAAAACAAATGCTGCTAACAAGCCAATATTCAAAAAGAAGCCTGCTTTCTGATCCCCCATTAAGGATTTTTGATTGACCAAATACGTTATACAAGCAATGACCAATGGCAATACGAACACGGCAGCCACCTGTGTTAAAATCTGAGCAAATATTGGATTGGCACCTAAAATTGGCACTGTCAATCCTACCAAGCATGCTACTCCTGTCAAAACCTTGAAACGAACGGATCCTGTATCCAACTCCCCTTCTTTATAATCTGCAACAAGAAGTGGGGCTACCATTAGAATTGGGAAAATGGAGGATAATCCAGCACTTAAAGCCCCAGTCATAAATAAAGCTACCGCAAACTTACCAGCAACAGGTTCCAGTAGATACACCATGTCCATCACCTTGTCTATGGTCTTTCCCTCTGCATGTAATGCTCCTGTAGCTGCTGCCATAATTGACAGGTTGATAATCAACATTAAAATAGCCCCAGTCAATGCATCTCTAGACTGATCCTTGGTATTGGCCGGTCCCCATCCTTTTCCTTTCATCAATAAAGGTCGTACCACGAAAGTAGGTGCTGCCATGGTGGTACCAACAAATGCGGCCACCAATAATTTCCCTCCAGCTACCTGAGGAACACTAGGAATTAATCCTTTGACCATTTGCCCTGGATCAGGCAATACCACAAACATGGAAATAATAAAAGAGACTCCCATGATCGTTACAAACACTACCAGGACCTTCTCAAAAAACGAATATTGGCCTACCCATAAAAAGCCATACATGATCAGGATTAGAATGATGGCAATCCCCAATATAATCCAGTAGGAACTCCCTCCTTCCAAACCCGGAAAAAACAAAAGGAAAAGTTCATAGATCGCATTGGCACTAAGACCCAAGATCCCCGACAAGGAATTCCATTGAGCAAGTATAATTCCTCCAACAACCAGAAAGGAAATCAATTTCCCTCCTTTTAATTTGGTCTTGAAACTATAAATGGATGTCTGCCCTGTGACCACGGCATACCTTCCATAGGCTTCCATCAAGACCCAGGCAAATACACAACTCAAAACCAAAACCCATAATAATTGCATTCCAAACTCACTGCCAGCTTTGGCCATTGAAGTTACACTACCGGTACCTATGGTATAGCCAATACAGAAAATCCCCGGTCCAATCCCCAACATCCACAACCAAATGTTTTGAAAAATATTATTTTTACTGGTTTTGTTGCCTGGCTCCATTGTTTTTGGTTTTGGGTAAAATTAAATGAGCCGTTAATTTGTAAATTTTTATCTTGAATAAAAAGCGTTTATTTACATAGATGAAATTTTAATAAAATATGACTTTGTTTAAACAATTTTTTTTGCAATATTTCCGATGCTCTTTTGAGGGTAAACCCATTCTTCCTGCGTGAAATAGTTGAAAACCTCTCATTCACTCCCCATGTCTTTTCTTAAATTACTCGATAAAACATTTGCCTTCTTTACCTTGTCCTTCTTGCTTATTTGTTTGACCGGTAACGCACAAAACATTGACCTATTGCTAAAAGGAGGCCATGTAATAGACCCTAAAAACGGGATCAGTGAAACCATGGACATCGCTATCTCTGGTAAGAAGATTATTAAAGTAGCCAAAAACATTCCGGAAAAGTCCGCAAAAAAGACCATCGACCTTAAAGGTTATTATGTAACCCCTGGGCTGATAGACATGCACGTACATGTTTTCAATGGTGCGGACACAGATTCTTATATTGCCAATGCATTGACCAGCTTACCTCCTGATGGGTTTACATTCAGAGCGGGAGTCACTACCGTGGTAGATGCAGGCTCTTCAGGATGGAGAAATTTCCGTCAGTTTAAAAAGCAAACCATAGACCAATCCCAAACAAGGGTTTTGGCTCTACTAAATATAGTAGGTACCGGGATGTATGGAAGGTTGGAAGAGCAGGATGTCACAGACATGAATCCAACCATGACCGCCAATATGATCTCAAAAATGTTTCCGGATATTTTAGTAGGCATAAAGTCTGCCCATTATTGGGGAGACTTCACTCAGGTAGACCTGGCTGTTGAAGCGGGTAAATTGGCAGAAGTCCCGGTTATGGTAGACTTTGGTGAACACCAACCACCAAATTCAATCGAATCATTATTTATGGAACACCTAAGGCCTGGTGATATTTTCACCCACACCTTTTCCTATGGCCCTAACAATAGAGAGACCATCGTCGATGAGGATCTAAAAGTCAAACCTTTCGTTTTTGAAGCTCAAAAAAGAGGCATCAACTTCGACGTAGGTCATGGAGGGGGAGCATTCTCCTTTCGGCAAGCAATTCCAGCCATCCAACAGGGATTCTTACCCAATGTGATAAGCTCTGACCTGCATAGCCAAAGCATGAACAGTGGTTTTAAAGACATGGCCAATTTGCTTTCAAAATTCATGAACATGGGATTGAGCATGGAAGAGGTAGTGCTTAGAGCAACGTGGAACCCCGCACAGGTTATCAATAGAAAAGATCTCGGAAACCTCGATGTAGGAGCTGAGGCAGATATAGCTATTTTTACGCTAAGAGAAGGAGATTTTGGCTTCTTAGACATTAGAAGGACAAAAATCGATGGTGACAAACGATTGGAAACCGAAATGACTATCCGCGCAGGTAGGATTGTTTGGGACTTGAACGGATTGAGTGCTCCCTATTGGGAATCGGAATTTAAATAGTAATCGATTAACATGAAGTTTATTCTCATTATATGCTTTTGTGTCGCTTACAATTTGCAAGCAATTGGCCAGAATTACGATTTTATCATTAAAGGAGCCTATCTTGTAGATGCAAAAAACAAAATCCGTGACACCATGGATGTGGCTATAGCAGACGGGAAAATAGCAGCAGTCTCTAAAATTCTACCAGAAAATGGGGCGAAAAAGGTAATTCAGGCTTCAGGAATGATCCTCAGCCCTGGATTAATTGACCCACATACCCATGTATTTGTAGGAAGCAAAAACAAGACTTTTGCAGACGGCTTTTACAGTGTTTCACCTGACGACTTCACCTTTCGTTCAGGCGTTACTACAGTGGTAGATGCGGGTACTTCAGGATGGCGAAATTTCGAGACTTTCAAAACGAATGTAATAGATGCCTCACAGACACGAGTGCTGGCATTTTTAAATATCTCCGGAACGGGAATGAGTGGAAACCCCACACAGGAAAACCTCTCCGACATGGATCCCGAAAAAGCCTACGAAACATTAAAACAATACCCAGATATCCTGGTCGGGATTAAAATTGGGCATTATACAGGCACAGACTGGCTTCCTTTTGACAATGCACTTCAGGCATCGGGAAAAGCCGGCAAGCCTTTATTGGTGGAATGTCACCTGCCGGCATATTCATTGGCTGATCAACTGAACAAAATGCGCCCGGGTGACATCATTACCCATAGCTTTGAAGAAATAGACGAAAGATTACCCATCATAGATGAAGAAGGCAGATTACACCCATTTGTAAAAGCAGCTTATGAGAGAGGAATTAATTTCGATGTAGGCCATGGTGGTGCAGGTTTTTGGTTTAGTCAAGCCATTCCAGCTTACCAACAGGGTTTGGTTCCCAATTCTTTTGGTACAGACCTCCACCGCTTTAGCATGAATAGCGGAATGAAGAACATGTTGAATGTCATGTCCAAATTCATCAATATTGGCATGAACGTGGAAGAGGTTATCGAAAAAGCTTCCTGGAAAACTGCTCAGGCCATACACAGAGAAGACCTCGGTCATCTAAGTGTAGGTGCGGTGGCCGATCTAACACTATTGCGGTTACTTCAAGGAGACTATGGATTTATTGATGCAGGTAAAAAGAAAATTAAAGGTAAATATAAATTAGAAACAGAGCTGACCATAAAAGACGGGAAGGTCGTTTATGACCTTAATGGCTTGGCAGCAGATAAATACCACTAAAAGTTATGGATAGAAGAGAAATGTTGAAAAACCTGGCCATCCTTCCCGTTGGAGGAGGCCTTATGAGCATGTCGCCACTTATGGCTTCACCGGATAAAAATGTTGCCAAGGGACCACTTGCCCTTGATGAAGATATTTATAAATCAATTGGAGTCGTTCCAATCATCAATTGCCGAGGTACATTCACGATTATAGGTGGTTCTATCGAACGACCGGAAGTACACGCAGCAATGGCTGCAGCTTCCAAAAACTTTGTGCAATACGATGAGTTGGCATTTGCCATAGGAGAAAGACTTGCTGAAATCACCAAAGCTGAGTTTGGTATTATCACTGCTGGTTGTGCGGCCGCAATGAAGCATGGTACTGCAGCTTGTGTTACAGGAGGTAATCCTGAAAAATTGCTTAGAATTCCTGACTTATCCGGATTGGATAAAACAGAAGTGATTATCCCTAGACATTCCAGAAATGTTTATGACCATGCGGTAAGGAACATTGGTATTACGGTGGTAGAAGTTGACAGTATGGAAGAGTTGGAAAAAGCCATCAATCCTAAAACTGCCATGATCTATTTGCTAGCAAATAGAAGTTCTTCTACAGGGCAACCTATGTCGGTGGAAGCCATAGCCAAAGTAGCAAAAAAGCAAAATATACCTATTATGGTAGATGCTGCGGCTGAAAACCTTAGTATTCCTGTAGTTCATTTTGAGCGTGGAGCAGACATGGTAGCATACAGTGGTGGAAAAGCAATGTGCGGCCCTCAGTGTGCCGGACTTTTACTAGGTAGAAAAGACCTCATGCTTTCTGCATGGCAGGCAAGTTCTCCGCATCACGGACCGGGTAGAGACAATAAAGTAGGAAAAGAGGAGATGCTTGGTATGCTCGCAGCTGTTGAAGCTTGGACTACCAGAGACCATGAAAAAGAATGGGACAGATGGATGGAATGGCTAAACCTTATAGCGGATAAAGCCACTAAAATAAAAGGAGTAACACACGAAATAACCATTCCTGAAGGGCTTAACAATAGAGCTCCGGGCTTAATCGTAAGTTGGGATCCAAACCAATTCAATATTACTGGCGAAGAAGTTGCTGAGCTTTTCGGCAGGTCAGAACCAAGAATTGCCGTTGGAAGTGGTAACAAAGATGGATTGACCTCAATCAATGTTACCCCTAGCCAAATGCAGGATGGAGAGGCAAAAGTTGTTGCCAAACGACTACATGATACTTTATCTAAAAAGAGACCTTCTCCTGACACCTCCATGGCAGCCGCAGCTTCAGACATTTCTGGTAGGTGGAACATAGAAATGGCTTTCTTTAGCAGCAAAAGCACCCATCACATGATCCTCGAGCAAGATGGCAACTGGCTAAACGGAACGCATCAAAGTGACTTTGCTGAGCAGGATGTGTATGGTACAATCGAAGGTGACACGGTAAAAATCCGAAGTCATTTCAGGAAACCTGGAGATTCTGTCATTTACATGTTTACAGGTAAGTTAAAAAATGGCCAAATATCTGGAGAGGTATTTATGGGTGAATACTTAACTGCCCAGTTTACTGCCAAAAGATGGGAGAGCAAACAAAGAAAACAAAAGATCTCCGTACCAGGTGGACCTCCATTGGCAACCTGATTTGAAGTTGAAAAAAAATCCTTTTAAAAAAATCAATCATAAAATGAGAAAATTTGCACTTATACTGTTGGTTCCTTTCTTATGTTTAGCTGGATGTGGTGGACCACCTTCATCCAATAAAAAAGCAGCAACTACAGAGCAAAAAACAGATGGAGTAGATGCTGAACAAAGAATCAAAGATTTGGGAATCGAGCTTATCACCCCTAAACCACCAACAGCCAATTACCTAAAAGCAAAAACTTTAGGCAATGTGGTCTACCTAGCTGGTACCGGACCTGATAGGCCTGATGGTTCTCAGGTAACAGGTAAATTGGGCAGTGAAATCAGTCTGGAAGAAGGCATAGCTGCAGCTAGATTTGCAGGTATTTCACTTCTTTCTTCTTTAAAGGCTGAAATTGGTGACCTAAACAGGGTTAAAAATATTGTTCGTGCCAAAGGCATGGTCAATGCAGATCCTTCGTTTACCCAACATTCTCAAGTCATCAATGGCTTTTCAGATTTGATGGTAGAGGTATTTGGTGAAAAGGGCAAACATGCCCGAGCAGCCATTGGTATGGGTTCATTGCCTTCCAATATTTCTGTTGAAATAGAGATGATTGTAGAACTTTATGACTAAGAAATATATAGTCATAAGAATATTAGCCCGATAATTGCTGAAAATATAGGGATGGTGAAAACCATCCCTATATTTATTTGTTAGAAACAATAACCCAACAAACAATAGTTTTCATGGCAAGGGAATTAAAGCAGCAATCACTAACAATCCCAATACTTTTAGACAGGTTTAAAACTTGTCGGATGCAAACCGAAAAAATATGCGCCCCATTACAAGTGGAAGACTATGTTCCTCAACCCATAGCTGAGGTATCTCCTCCCAAATGGCACCTGGCCCACAGCACCTGGTTTTTTGAACAGTTTTTATTAATCCCTTTCTGGGGCAGTTACGCGGTATACGATGAAGACTTCGCCTTTTTGTTCAATAGCTACTATAATAATGCTGGTGATAGGGTCTTGCGCCCGAACAGAGGACTGATGAGCCGGCCCCCTGTCAGTGAAGTCATGGCCTATAGAAAATACGTAACCGATGCGGTTTTGGCCTTAATTGAAAATGGTGAAGCAAGTAAAGAAATATTGGAAATTCTTGAGCTTGGGATCAACCACGAACAACAACATCAGGAACTTCTGGTCTACGACATCAAATACATCCTGGGCAACCAGCCTACCTTCCCCAAGTATGGAGATGATTTCACTACCAAGGCAGAAACCAAAGAAGCAGGTTGGGTGGAAGTTACCGAAGGAATAAAGCAAATTGGTTTTTCCGGTGACGAATTCTCCTATGACAATGAACTTGGAAGGCACCGGGTTTTTTTAGAACCTTATAGCATCTCCAAAAACCTGGTTACCAATCAGGAATACATGGAATTTATAGCCTCCGGAGGATATACAGACTTCAACCTCTGGCATTCTGATGGCTGGGATCATATCAGTAAAAATGAAATAAAAGCGCCCCTATATTGGCACAAAGTAAAAGGTGAGTGGCAGAACTATACCTTTAACGGATTACAAGCGATAAATCCCGATTTACCTGTTCAACACGTAAGTTTTTATGAGGCTTTTGCTTTTGCGGAATGGAAAGGGATGAGGTTACCCACAGAATTTGAATGGGAAGTAGCTGCAGATCAGTTTAGCTGGGGTCAACTTTGGGAATGGACAGCAAGTGCCTATCTACCCTATCCAGGCTTTAAAAAAGCTCCTGGTGCTTTGGGAGAATACAACGGTAAATTTATGGTCAACCAGCAAGTGCTTAGAGGAGCATCAGTAGCAACAGCTAAAGACCATAGCAGAAAAACTTACCGTAATTTCTTTGCACCCCCTTCCCAATGGATTTTTTCAGGAATCAGACTTGCCCAATCACTATGAAGAACACAATTTTCGAAAAAGACATACTAAAAGGTCTGAATTCACAACCCAAGCGACTTTTTTCAAAATATTTTTATGATGATAAAGGATCGGCAATATTTCAGGAAATCATGCAGATGGATAGTTATTATCTGCCGGGATGTGAAACTGAAATCTTACGCAATAGAAGCCATGAAATAATAGACCTACTTCCAAACAACACTTATGATGTCGTAGAATTGGGTGCAGGAGATGGAACAAAAACAGCCATTTTCCTTGAAGCAATACTTAAAGCAGGAAAAAATATAAATTACTTACCCCTTGATATTTCTACTGATATTCTTGAATTTAATAAGAAAGTGATTGGGGAAAAGTTTCCAGATTTAAACATATTGCCCATAGCTGGGGATTATTTTCAAACACTTGAAAAAATCAAACCCAGGCAAAACCCGAAAATTGTCCTATTCATGGGAAGTAATATCGGCAATTTTGAAGGTGAAAAAGCAGTAGAATTTCTACAGTTTGTTCGTCAATATTTAAGTGATGGCGATTTTTTCATGCTTGGAGCAGATTTGAAGAAACACCCACACACCATTTTAATGGCTTATGACGATCCTGAAGGAATCACCAAAAGGTTTAACCTGAACCTCCTTCACCGTATTAATAGAGAATTGGAGGGAAATTTTATTCCCGAGGACTTTGACCACTTTGCAAGTTACGACCCCTTAAGTGGTACTACCAAAAGTTTCCTTATTAGCAAAGTTCAGCAAAATGTTCAGGTGGCTGGTCAAACAATTGTCTTTGAAAGAAACGAACCTGTACACATGGAGATCTCCCAAAAGTACAATCTTTCAGACCTTGTTCAATTACGGAAACAAGCAGGGTTTAAATCGGATCACCATTTCACTGACACTCGCAGGTATTTTAGCATTAGTCTTTTTAAGTACTAAAAGAAAGGCCAACCCTTTATGACTGGCGCCAGGTAAAAAAGGTACTTTTCTTATACATATATTGTTTGATGATTTTTCTTGTCAATAATATGCTTTTTTGACAAGAATCAATCCCAAGATAGATTATATTTGATTGAAAAATCCACCGCAATTTACCTTAATATGATACCTGATAATCCTTACCTACTGCTTACCCCAGGCCCTTTAAGTACAAGTAAAACGGTCAGAGAGGCCATGAACCGCGACTGGTGTACATGGGATGAAGACTACAAATCAATCGTACAAAATATTCGCAGCGCAATACTTGCATTAAGTAATGGAGGGGATTCCTACACTAGTGTTTTAATGCAGGGAAGTGGTACCTTTTCAGTAGAAGCCGTCTTATGGACCTGCTTAAAACCAAAAGATAAAATATTGGTGCTTTCAAATGGTGCCTATGGTAAGCGAATGGCTAAGATAGTTTCCCTAATGGGCATTGATTTGCAAGTTTTAGATCTGGAAGAGCATTTGCAACCCAGTCCTGAAAAAGTGGAAGAACTGCTCTTGCAAAATCCAGACATTACCCATATAGGAATGGTGCACAGCGAAACCACCACGGGTATGCTTAATAATTATGCGCCCATTGCCTTGCTTGCTGAGAAATACAAAAAATGCTTTATTCTGGATGCCATGAGTAGCTTTGGAGGTATCCCACTTGATATCAAGGCCCCAAAAATCGATTTCCTGATTAGTAGTGCCAATAAATGCATTCAGGGCGTACCTGGGTTTGGTTTTATCATTGCTCGAAGAGAGGTCCTAGAAGCATGCAAAGGCAATTCAAAAAGCCATTCTCTAGATCTATATGACCAATGGGAGGCTATGGAAAATGACCCGGGAAAGTGGCGTTTCACCTCTCCTACCCATACAGTTCGCGCCTTTTTACAAGCTCTTGAAGAATTAAAAGAAGAAGGGGGCATTTCCGCCAGATACAAAAGGTATGTCAGTAACCACCAAACGTTGGTAAGGGGAATGAAAAATTTGGGAATTGAAGCTTTTCTTTCTGAAAAAGACCAGTCACCCATTATTACGGCCTTTCATGAGCCTTCAAGTCCTGACTTTTCTTTCAACAAATTATACCATTTGCTTAAAGAAGAAGGCTTTGTAATATATCCAGGTAAGGTATCCAAAGCCGCTACTTTTAGAATAGGCCATATTGGTCACGTCTTTCCAGAAGACATACAGCGGCTAATCGCTGCCATAGAAAAAATCAAATTTTGGTAACTAACCCTAACTCGAATCCTGTATTACCATAAAAACCTCCGGACTCCTGTGTTTAATAATGCAGCAATCCGGAGGTTTTATTTTAATAAGCTAACTTATTTTTTACCATAAGTAATGCCCTTCCAATCATCTGTTCTAAATGGATTGGCAGGAAGCCCTTCTTTATTGTATAAATTAACATCATCAGGATTGTCCGCCCAGCCATATCTTACGGCTACAGGGTTCTTGATATCTCCAGTCTCCAAAACAATTTGATCTCCATCCTGCTTACCTGATACCCAATGAAACTTTTTGTCTGCACCCGCAACAGCAAATCCTTTAACATAACCATATTTATCATTGACTACCAAGCCTGAACCAATATGGTCAAAGCTTATACGAATCTGGTCGTCTTGAATTTCCATAGATTTATAGGTAGGACCACTGTAAACTACATCCATACCATAAGCAACTTTCTTGGCTCCTTTGGCAAGACGCTCTGCCACTGTCCATTTGTCCCTAGGGTGGATGTCATTGGCTTCACCTTTGTCTATGATTACGGCTTGCGCAGTATTGGGAAGAGACAAGGTCATGGTTTGTGCTTCTCTTAGTTCTGCCCAGTCACTATCCACAGGCTCAGCTTTAGGCTGTCTAAAATTGGCCAATTGCACCCATAGAAAAGGAAAATCCCCTTGTCCCCACTGGGCTCTCCAGTCTTCAATCATCAATGGAAAAATTTCCCTGTACTGATATGCCCTTGATGCATTGGATTCACCCTGATACCATAGGGCTCCTTTGATCGCAAAAGGTATCACTGGCTCCAACATGCCGTAAAACAAACTGGTTGGCCAGCTATTGGGTTTTTTCAAATCAGGATCTGAGAAATCCTTAGGGCCTTCCATTTGGTTTTTTGTCACTCTCTCTTTGAAATCAGCATGCGTCAATAAGGCATCTGCACTGGTCCATGCTTCAGAAAGGGTTCCTCCCCAGTTGATGTCCAATAGGCCAACGGCCACATCCATGTCTGACTCAATTCTTCTGGCAAAATAATAACCGATAGCAGAGAAATTGGCTACTGTCTCAGGAGAACAAATAGACCACTTTGCCTCAGGAACTTCTTCTATTTCCTCCAAGCTAAGGTTTCTTCCCACTTCAAAAAGTCGGATATTAGGATGGTTTGCTGTCTTGATACTGTCTTCACCACTGTTTGTCTTTATCAATGGCCACTCCATATTGGATTGTCCACCAAGCAACCAAACATCACCCATCATAACGTTTTCCAAAACTTTGGATTCTTTTTTTGTATTGATGGAAAGAATATAGGGGCCTCCTTTAGGGAAAGCGTCCATTTTCAACATCCACTGTCCTTCTTTATCTGCTTTTACACGGTATTTTTTGCCCTGAAAGGTCACATTTACCCATTGTTTCGGGTCTGCTTTACCCCATACAGGTATTTCCTGGCCTCTTTGCAGTACCATATGGTCAGCAAAAACTTTAGGCAATTCTAATTCTGCCTTTACCTGAAACAGAACCAGGAATAAAGCAGCAAATAATACTATTTTTTTCATCGTATTTGAATTTGGTTATTTTAAAAAAGAATTGATAATATACGATTTTTGCCCTAAAATTCAGTGATCCGATTATATAAGAGAAGAAAGGTTTTTTTTAAGGCATAAATCAAGGTGATAAAAAAAGAGCTGTTGGAAAAAAAATAAGGTAAAAACCATTTGTTACTCCCTATTCTATTAAACCCGAAATATGCAATAGACAATCTATTAGGTGCTGAAATCGCTTCAAACAGCCTGATTTTCTTGCGATTGCAACACTTCCCGTAAACACGGGACAGGCATCACCTCTGACCTTGTCAGGGCGGAGAAATCCTATTACATAATCCGGGTTTAAATGGCGGCCAAGACTAATTACTAAAAAATATTTTCATTTTAAGAGAAAAGTTCTGCACCTTATTTTCAGGGTTCTCCTTTTATATTGGAAGCTGTTTAGAATCAATTTATTAATTAATTTCAATAAATTGGGTTGTCCTTAATAAAACATACGCACATGTTTCAGAAACGTCAAAGCTCAATTCTATTTTTCTTTGTACTAGGTTTATTTCACTTAACGACAAACCTACAAGCCCGTCAATTGCGCCTAGACATTGATACCTTGCTTGTGGGTGTGGCAGGAAGTGAGCCGTTTGTCTATGGTGAAGGACAAGAAGTAAGTGGCATATCCGTAGAAATTTGGGAAGAACTGGCGGCCAAACAAAGATGGAATTATTATTTTAAGTCTTATACTACTGTAGATGACGCTTTGCATTCCTTGGAACAGGGAGCTTTGGATTTGGTGATAGGGCCTATCAGTATTACTTCCAGCAGGGTGGAGGACTTTAGATTTTCTCAGCCTTTTTATAATTCAAGTTTGGCCATCGTGTCCCGGTCTGAAAAACAAGGATATTGGGACAAGATCAAGCCATTTTTTAGTATTAAATTGTTGATTGCCGTGTTTGTATTTTTATTCATTCTTGCCATAGTGGGTACCCTATTGTGGTTGGCAGAAAGAAAGCATTCCAAGGATCAATTTCCAAATGACCCAATAGATGGGATAGGGAATGGGATGTGGCTTGCCATTGTTACCATGAGTACCACAGGATATGGAGACAAAGCACCAGTTACTTTGACGGGACGCATTAT
Organism: Cyclobacterium sp. L-R; assembly: GCF_056859355.1. Taxonomy (NCBI): domain Bacteria; kingdom Pseudomonadati; phylum Bacteroidota; class Cytophagia; order Cytophagales; family Cyclobacteriaceae; genus Cyclobacterium; species Cyclobacterium sp. L-R. The sequence goes on along the minus strand of NZ_JBSXOH010000089.1, from coordinate 34,285 downwards.
TGCAGGCAGTTGGATGATTATCTCAATTATTTTTGCTACTTCTATGGTGGCTGGAATAGCCAGTACCCTTACTTTGGCTTCCATGGGAAAATCTCCGGTTTCTAGTATAGAGCAATTGGTAAATAAAAATGTGGCAACCATCTCCAACTCGCCTTCGCAAGTGTTTTTGGAGGAGCACTTTGCCAAACCTGTGGAGGTGTATACATTGGAAGAAGCCATGTCCATGTTAAATAAAAAGGAGGTTGCTGCAGTAGTTTATGATCGCCCGCAGATGTTGTATTATCTTAAAAAGCATGGGGACGAAGATTTATTTATGGCCAAGGCGGAATATTACAAACAGGGTTATGGCTTTGCTTTTCCACTCGAGAGTAACTTGGTATATGAAGTCAACAGGGCATTGCTTGAATTGGCAGAAGATCAGGATAAGGATGAGATAATTGACAGGTACCTGAGAAGAGAAGAGTAATTGAAGAAGTTGACCCAGTATAAATGCACTTGAGTTTACTGGTGTTTATATAAAATAGACCTACAATTTTGCTCTAATTATCCCTTCTCTTATTTAAATCCGTAGGTTTTGCTAATCATGTCCCAAAGGGTTATCCCTATGCTTACTGAGATATTTAAAGAATGTTTGGTTCCAAATTGAGGGATTTCCAATACTTGGTCTGCAGCCAGTACAACATCTTCTTCCACTCCAAATACTTCATTTCCAAATACAAAGGCATAAGGTTTTCCAAGCTTTGGCTCGAATTCATTGAGATGAGTACTGTGTGAGGCTTGTTCTAGCACACAGATCTCATAGCCTTCTTTTTTTAAAAGCTTGATTGCGTCCAATGTGCTTTCGTAATGTTCCCAATCTACTGACTCAGTTGCACCTAGGGCTGTTTTTTGAATTTCCCTATGAGGAGGCTGACCAGTAATGCCGCAAAGAAAGATTTTTTTCACCAGAAAAGCATCAGAGGTTCTGAAGGCTGAACCTACATTATTTAGGCTACGAACATTGTCAAGAATCAGGGCAATTGGATTTTTTTCGATTTCTTTGTAATCCTCAACAGAGAGTCGGTTGAGTTCTTCCATGCTGAGTTTTTTCATCGGGATATAAATTTAAAATTTAAAATGCTGATTTAGTGAATGGTAGGGCTTTCAAAGCCCAAAGGACCTCAAATTTACTTATTTCCAGACAAAAAAAACAAGAGAGACTAAGGCCTAGTATTAGATTTAGGTTTTGTTTCCCTTACATTCTTAATTAAATTCAGGTCCTAAAACCGAAAAATAACAATGGGCAAGACTAAAGCCAAGGAAACCCCTTTAATGAAACAATACAATGCCATCAAGGCAAAGCATCCCGGAGCCATTTTGCTTTTTCGGGTAGGGGATTTTTATGAAACGTTTGGAGAAGATGCAATAAAGGCCAGTAAAATCCTTGACATTGTACTTACCAAACGTGCCAATGGTTCTGCCTCTCACATAGAGTTGGCCGGTTTTCCGCACCACTCTTTGGACACCTATTTGCCCAAGCTGATAAGGGCGGGTAATAGAGTAGCCATATGTGATCAATTAGAAGACCCAAAAGAGGTGAAAGGGATTGTTAAAAGAGGGGTCACAGAATTGGTTACGCCTGGTCTGGCTTACAATGACAATGTGCTGGACAAAAGGCGGAATAATTTTTTAGCAAGTATTCATTTCAGGAATGATCAATTGGGGATTGCTTTTTTGGATCTCTCTACGGGCGAGTTTATGTGTGCCGAAGGGCGCCAATCCTATATAGAAAAACTACTTCAGAGTTTTAACCCTTCAGAAATTATTCATTCTAAAGCAGCTAAGGTAGCAGCTGGAAACCTGTTAAAGAATGATTTTCATACTTTTCACTGCGAGGATTGGGTATACCAAAGGGCATACACCTATGAAAAACTTACCAATCATTTTGGTACAAAAAATTTAAAAGGTTTCGGAATAGATAATATGGAGCTAGGCAGTACTGCAGCAGGTGCCATATTGTATTATTTAGAAGAAACAGAGCATAAGGAAGTCAAGCATATCGCTTCCATATCAAGGATAGCAGAGGAGAAATATGTTTGGCTGGATAAATTTACCATCAGGAATTTAGAATTGGTTTATCCACAACAAGAAGGAGGGGTGCCACTAATTCAAATTCTGGACAGGACCCAAACACCTATGGGTAGCCGAATGATGAAAAAGTGGTTGGTACTACCACTGAAAGAAAAAGGATTGATCGTAGAAAGGCAAAAATCAGTTAGTTTTTTTTACGAAGCTTCAGAATTGAGGGAGGAGTTGTTTTCCCATCTAAAACATGTGGGGGATCTTGAGCGGTTGATTTCCAAAGTAGCCGTGGGGAGGATCAACCCCAGAGAGATGAACCATCTAAAAAAAGCCTTGCTCAGTACCTTGCCGATTAAGGAATTGATGGGCAATCAGCAAAATGGAGCACTAAAAAAGTTGGCAGACCAATTGAATACTTGTTCCTATCTGCTAGAAAAAATCGATAAGGAGTTGATGGAGGATGCGCCTATGCTTTCACATCAGGGAGGAATCATAAAGGACGGGGTAGATCCTGACCTGGACGAATACCGTAAACTGGCCAACTCCGGTAAAGATTTTCTGGTGCAAATCCAGCAAAGAGAAATTCAACGGACAGGTATAAGCTCTTTGAAAGTAGCCTTCAACAAAGTTTTTGGCTATTATTTAGAGGTAAGCAATACGCATAAAGACAAAGTGCCGCCTGAGTGGATCAGAAAACAAACACTTGTCAATGCTGAAAGGTATATTACCGAGGAGCTTAAAGTTTATGAAGAAAAAATATTGCATGCTGAAGAGCGGCTAATTGCTCTGGAACAGAAGTATTTCCATTTGTTGGTTCAGGATGCTGGAGACTATGTAGAGCAGATACAGCAGAATGCAAGGGTTTTGGCAACTTTGGATTGTCTGTTAAGCTTTGCGGAAGTAGCTGCTGAGAACAATTATTGTGCACCTAAAATAGCAGATACAGATGCTATTGAGGTCAAGGATGGTAGACATCCTGTGATAGAAAAGCAACTGGCAATAGGAGAGGATTACGTGCCGAATGACATCTACCTGGACAATTCTACGCAGCAGGTCATTATTATTACCGGCCCGAATATGGCTGGTAAATCGGCATTGTTACGGCAAACTGCCTTGATCGTGTTGATGGCTCAAATGGGTAGCTTCGTGCCGGCTTCCTTTGCAAGAGTAGGGATTGTGGACAAGGTTTTTACCCGGGTAGGGGCATCAGACAACCTCTCCAAAGGGGAATCTACTTTTATGGTGGAAATGACTGAGACCGCCAGTATTTTAAATAATCTTTCTGATAGGAGTTTGGTATTAATGGATGAAATCGGAAGAGGTACCTCCACCTATGATGGAATTTCCATTGCCTGGTCCATTGTAGAATATCTGCACAACCATCCCAAATGCAAGGCCAAAACTTTATTTGCCACGCATTACCATGAGTTGAATCAACTGGCCAATGATTTTCCTAAGGTGAAGAATTTTAATGTGGCGGTAAAAGAGTTGGGGAATAAGGTAGTGTTTATGCGGAAGCTACAGCAGGGAGGGAGTGAGCATAGTTTTGGTATTCATGTTGCCCAGATGGCGGGAATGCCTAATCCTGTGGTCTTGCGTGCAGCAGAGATCATGAAGTACCTTGAAAAGGACAAACATCTTCAGCAACACAAGGAAAACATCAAAGACATACCTAAGAACAATTATCAATTGAGCATGTTTGAATTGGATCCAAAATTCAAGGAAGCAAAGGATTTATTAGAGGCTCTTGATATCAATACCATCTCTCCGGTGGAGGCTTTGTTGAAATTAAATGAAATAAAAAAGATGTTGGAATAATTTAGTGCCTTTATTGTCAGGGGAGTAGCATTATGTTGATAAAAATTTCTTTCGTTATATTGGACTTTAAAAATTTACGCGTAAATTTGCATCACAATCACGGAAAGAAAAGCTTTCTGTGTAAAAATAACAAGCGAAAGTAGCTCAGCTGGTAGAGCACGACCTTGCCAAGGTCGGGGTCGCGAGTTCGAATCTCGTCTTTCGCTCACATAAAGCCCTTATTGAAGGGCTTTATTATTTAGATGGCAATTATAGTGGAAATGGTTTTTCCTTTTTCTATATTAGTTGTCGCTAATGTTGCCGGGATGGTGGAACTGGTAGACACGCAAGACTTAAAATCTTGTGACCTCACGGTCGTGCGGGTTCGATTCCCGCTCCTGGTACAATGCTTATTTTTATAGGCAAAGGTTTAAAAGCCGCTTAAATTTATTTTTAAGCGGCTTTTATATTGTTATCATTTTTTTAGGTTTTTCTTACTCCCAATACCCGTAATACCTCCCCATCCAATAGGCCACCAAGTAATAGGTGCCACTTACCTCTGTTTTTCCCCCTCCGCTAATGTTTAATTCTTTGGGGTTGGTGTTCCATCTAAAAGCATTGCCTTCAGGGGAAGGAAGGGCTGTGTAAGCTTGAGGGCTTCTACCTCTGCCCGGAAATTCATCAATCCTTAAGTCCCAGCGATGGCTGTTGTCTATAGACCAAGTAATCATGTCCAAGGGGAAAGTTTGAATTTCTCGCAAAGCGATGTTTAAATCCTTGTCCTCTTTTAATAAAGCACTGGCAAAAACATTCCAAACAGGCATGTTGTCTGATTGTACGGCTTTCCAAGATCTTTGGAGGCTTTGTAGGTAAAGTGGGTAGTTGGGGTCTTCTTTGGGTGTGTATTTGAGTAAATTGTAATAAGGGAAGAAATTTAATATGTCATCAGAATGGCTGATGTCAAAAGGGTCGGTCATTTTAGCTTGTAAGGCATTTTGTGCATAGCCTTCTTTCTCTATCAAGTGGCGGTATACCTTCTTGTATTTCGCCTTTCCAGTAAAATGATAGGCTGTTTGCAGAGAGGAAAGGATTTGAAGTGAGTTCAATCCTTTTTCGTAATACCAATTGGAAGATCTGTTCAAGGAGTCAGGGGTCCATATTGCCCACCTTGTGGGTTTTCCATCGTAATCGATCAATTGCAAATCATTGTCTACAATATGGCTAACAATTCTGTCGATCAAATCTACCACCTTCTTTTTGTCCGCCTCATCAGCTACCATGTCATGGTAGAGCGCCATTGAAAATAAATGGCCGACAATCTCATCGGAGCTGGTATCGTCCAGCCATTGCCATTCTCCATCAGGTGATGGGTGCCAGTTTTTTGGATGAGGAGACCTTGAAGGGGCCAAAAGATCTTCTGACCTTACATAGGACCTGGCGGGATAGCCTGGTATTCCTGTGACTGTCTCCAGTCTTTCCAGGGCTTCGAAAGTTCGCTTTGCCTTTGCTTTGGCATCTTCACTTTTGGTGACGCCATATCTGAATGATTCGGCAATGAGGTAACAGGAGGTCCATAGGCCGTCATTGTCTTGATTTTCCAAAAAGCTACTGTTAATGTCTCCTGCGATGGCTAATTTAGATCTGTTGATTATTCCTATCCGGTTGTGTCTTTTTTCGATGATGTCTTCAATTCCATTTGCCTTTTGTTCCAGGGTCATGGCTTTTAATCCGATCTCTGAGATGCCATAGGGTGTTGCTACCCATACTTTTCCGGATTCAATGGGTAGGATGTCGTTGATCTGGTCATCTGCCAACCATCTTTTGCTGGTGTAATACCTCCAGTTTTTCCCCTTGCGGATCAAACCTTTTGGAGTGCCTAACCATAATAGACTGTCTGTTTCAAATATTGTTGTGACAGGGCCATATGGTAGTCCATCTGCACCTCTTTTTAGCCAATGATTGCCATCAGCGGCAAGGGAGGCGATTGCCTTTGGCGAGCTAAATAAAATGTCTTTACCATTTATTCCGGTGGTTACCGTCAGGTATTGGCTGTCATGCCCTAGGGCTAGGCCAATTTTGTCCATATCTAGCCACTCTCCAGATTTATTTTGCCAAAGGCCTTCGTCGGAGGCGATCCATATTATGCCTTCATTGTCTTGGGCTATTGCATTGATTTTTACATTAGGGAAGGAGGCTACCTTTTCCCATGCTCCGTTCCACGTGTATAGTCCATGCGTGGTTCCAGTCAAAAGGGTGTTGCTATTAATCCAATGTGTACTTGTGATGGATTGGCGTCCGTCTGTTCGTGGAGGGTTGGGTATTCTATCACCTTTTTCAGACCAAATGGTTTTGTCATTGTTCATCCATACTGTTTGGGAGTTGTCCGAAGTAGCATTGATTATACCTGAAACAAAAGGTTGGCCTGACCATTGCCCTTCCTTATTGTAAAATATACCATGGGAGGTAACTGCTTTAATTGTATTGCCATGTTTAAATAATTTCACGACGTCTAATCCAGCATTAAGTGGGAGTTCAATTTCTTGACTGACTTCTTGGAAATAAGGGCCGGAAGCTATTTTTTGAGAAAAAACCTGGACTGGGCTGAATTGTAAACAGACCATTAAAAAAGCAGTAAATTTAAAGACTTTCATGTTGTTAAGATTTCTAGCTGACTTGAGGAGGTTGCAAGGGTGATTTTCACGTTTCAATGAAATATTGAAACTCCTAGATTTACTACTTATATTAGGTGTAATAAGGCTATTTAATTCGAATTTATGAATGGAATTGATGTTTTGGTGCTATTCTGCTATTTCTCTTGGTGTTTTAATTTAGGAGGAGACTGTATTTTATTGCGTTTAATTCGGATTATGTAATAGAATGTCTATTGCATAATCCGGGTTTAATCAGCTCTGTTGTATATTGGAGAGGGGGCGCAGGAAGAGAGGGCTATGTCATTGCATGGGGTGGCGATCAATAATTTCATGCCATTGTCTCTGTATTCTAATGTGGAGGTAACGGGCAGAAAACCATTGCTGTTTTCTACAGGGTTCAAGTCATCAAGTTCTCCCCAAGGTTTATCGTTATCAATAAAAAGACTTTGATTAGGCGTGAAAGTGATGTTTTTATCGTCTAGTTGATAAGTGCCTGTTGAGAAAAAATAATACCCTACTAGTTCTCCTGAATTTGGCTGTCGGTAAGTTATGGATTTGGTAAAAGTCCTGTCTTCATTGATTACTAGCGTTGCGACACTATTCAGTCCGTAGCCCTCATGCAAGTTTACGACTTCCCAAGTATCATAAAGGCTTCCATTTGAAAAACTGTCCTCCCAATTTGTACAAGAGCTTGTGCTAATAGCAAACCAAATTAAAAGAATTAGAAAATTTGTATGTTTCATGATGGTTATTAAAGGTGTTTAATTGTCAAGACGATTTACTTTTTACAATTGTCTCAATTGCTTGCAATTGAGATTTAAAACTAGGGTTTTTAATTGAAAAGTGTAAATGATAGTGAATCACACCATCTAGCGACTGTATACTAGTAAAGTTAGGAAGAGATTCAAAAAGTGAAAAAGTGGTGTATTTCGGTAGAATCCATCGCGAAAAAGTAAGGATGCGGCTGTTTTAGTCTTGTATTAGGCTATGAAAAGGTCATGTTGTCAAAAATATGCAATTCAATTGTTTTGCCGTTGTCCATAAAGTAGCAATCTGCCAAATTTTCCAAGGGGAGTTTGTGATTCCTTTCCTCGTCAAAGTAGCCTAGTTTTCCTCTTCCATGGTGGTGGTAGGGAGATTTAAAGAAAAATCTAAGTCTGTATTTTGCCGCATTTTCAAAGGCTAATTCATCTGGCATTTTGCGATGTGCGATAAAGTAATTTGTTAAATGGGTGCGGATTTTGGTTTGGGCAGGTTTTGTCAATACTGGAGGTAAAAATAACCTGCTGGCAATTTTTTCTTCATTGGGATCATTAGATCCGAATGGGTAATGGTGGATGTCTAGTAAATCTGCAGTTACTAATTTCATTGGATATGAGTTTAAATCTTAGTTGATAACCTAAAAACACAATCTGTAATAGGTATAGCTCTTTTATCGGAAACCTTTTATTTTAAAGCATGTTTAATATCTAAAATAAATATTTTAATATCAATATAAGCATGTATATCTATAAAAGCAATGAAAAAAGGTAAAAATAAATTGTTAAAGTTATAAAAAAAATTCTTTAATCTCTGAGAATGATAAGGGTTTATGATAGAAGTTAAAGGGGGGGGTAAAAATAACTTGTGCCTTGAGAAGTATGTTCAATAAGTATTTAAGGTATTTCGGGGGATGAGAGGCAATCTGAATTTATTTAACTTTTGTTATATGGCTTTATATGAGGCTATTCTTTCCCAGAATAATTCATAAAAAATGCCAGACCGGATTAATCTCAGCCTGGCTTCTCGTCGGGGTGACAGGATTTGAACCTGCGACCCTCCTGACTCCCGTCAGGATACGCTGTCTGCTTGGCTATAGCCTACGGTCCTTTAACCTCTCAAGATATCTTCGACTACCAATATTTTTAATTTGACGCTCTTTTTGAACAGCAGAGGAACGATCATCAAAATATTCTACATGAACTACTTCCCATGGTATCCCTGCTTTAGTAGATTTATTACGCCCGGTTTGGTGACGCTCAAAACGCTCCAAATGGTTTTTACTTTGCCCCACGTAATACCGGTCAGTTGAATGCGAATACAATATGTATACAGAGTAATTCATAAAAAATGCCAGACCGGATTAATCCCAGCCTGGCTTCTCGTCGGGGTGACAGGATTTGAACCTGCGACCTCTTGCACCCCATGCAAGCACGCTACCGAGCTGCGCTACACCCCGAGATTTATTTAATTTCTACTATTTCTTTTTTATTCGAAGTCTAAACTGGCGACCCTCCTGACCTTTGTCAGGATACGCTACCAAGCTGCGCGACACCCCGAGATTTACTATTAAAACACCCATATTTGTTTGCCTAAATAGGAAGAGCAAATTTAATTTATTTTTAATTAATTAAAAGTGATTCATTTCAAAAATATTGTCAAGAATAGAACTTGAATGAATGCTAAAAAAAGGATTTACTTTTTTTAATTTTTTTTAATTATATAAGTGCTTGATTTAGAAGATCATTTTTTTTCAATTGAAAAATATTTGCAAAAACCATAGCCTCTTGTTTGGAAAAAATTAAGTTACCTGTTATGTTTGCATCTCAATTAAGGCAAAGGCCTTAAAAAAACAACAAATTCCTCCTTAGCTCAGTTGGTTAGAGCATCTGACTGTTAATCAGAGGGTCCTTGGTTCGAGCCCAAGAGGAGGAGCTAAAGCCAGCACAGATAGTGTTGGCTTTTTTCGTTATGGATCAGTATTATGTCTATATCATATATTCTGAGTTAATCGATAAATTCTATGTTGGACAGACAGGGGACATCGACAAAAGACTCCTATTTCACAACGATTCTCAAAGGAATAACATCTGGACTAAAAGAGGGATTCCCTGGGTACTCAAAAAAGCGATTCCCTTCAACTCTAGAACAGAAGCATTGAAGGCTGAAAAATTTATAAAAAATCAGAAATCTAGAAAAGTAATTTTAGCTATTATTCAAAACGGATACAGTAAATAATTTAGAGCATCTGATCCCGGTCGACCGGGAAGGGTCCTTGGTTCGCCTGTCCCGAGATCAAAGTGAATCGGGAAGCCCAAGAGGAGGAGATTAATAGTCCACTTACATAAGAATGTAAGTGGACTTTTTTTTTAGGAATTATTATAATAAGAAAGACCTAAAAGTGGGGGATTGAGATGAAATAAATAGGTACAAAAAAATAGCAGCAGAAAATAGTTTTCCGCTGCTATTTTCAATTTAGCAGTCAAAATTAAATTGCCGCCTATTTTACCAATAGTCCAAGTTCTGCTATTGCAGCAAATGTATTGCCTCCGGCAATTCTTTTGGCTTCAAGTTTTATATATCTTGTTTTTATAGGGATTTTAAAGTCATGTCTTCTCAAAGAGGGGTCATTGATAAGGTTTCCAAATTCAAAACGCTCCAGTAGCTGCCAGTTGGATCCATCTGAGCTATAATAAATATCTCCCAAGGCAATCATTCCTTCTTTGTCCGCTGAAGGTGGCAAATAGGTAAAACCTGTTATGGTAAGGACCGTGCCTAAGTCTACCGTAAGCTGTTGTCCGCCATTTTCACTTCCTTTTGCTTTGAAGTAAGTTTCTTTATTGCCATCAATTGCTTTTGAAGCTTCGTGATCCTTTTCAGGAGAACTTGCATTTACAATTTTCCAGTTGGCTTTAATAGCTCCAAAGTGAGTTTTGGCGGTTGCACCACGATCATTTTTGCCAAATGCTGCTGCTGTTACTTCTCCATGAGACAAATGAAAAGGTCCTTCATACAAATTAGATTCGCTGTTGGGCTCACTTCCATCTAAGGTATACCTGATGCTTAGGTCCTTATTCAGGCTTCCGGCAATATCTTGTTCATAGGTCTTCCAGCCAAAATCCACTTTTTTTGGTGCAATGCTTATCATACCTTTTAGGTTTCTTTCAATGGTTAATTGTGGAGGACGGGTTTCATAATAGTAAGCAGCCACTTTATTGATGGTGGGGATATACCTTTCTTCATCTACTGTAATCCGAAGCTTGTTGGTGTAAACTTCAGGAAATCGGAGGATGTTTTTATAGCCTATATTGTATCCATGTACTATTTCTTTCCATTCCCCATCAAGTAAAGCCTCCAATGTGAACGCCGCCACTCTTTCACCATGAGATTTGATTGCTTCTTGGATAACCAATCGATTCATTTTTATGGGGGCTTTCAAGCTAATCTCAAATGATTTTGATTGGTCGAGTAAAATATAGCTTTGGTCATCATTGTCCAGAACCTCTTTGGGTCCTTTGGCATCAATTAATAAATCTTTACTATAAGTATTCCTTATTCTCTCGCCTACTTCCTTAAGTACTTTTACATCCCTATCAGGAAAAAGCCCTTGGGTGTTAGGGGGGATGTTGAGAAGGAAGATTGAGTTTCCACCAACAGCTCTTTCGTACATGTCAAAAACGTCATCAGCACTTCTTACTCCTTGTTCGTGGTCATTTCGGTAAAACCAGCCTTCTCTAATGGAAGTATTTGTCTCAGCAGGTTGATAGTGCAAATATTTAGCTGGGTATAAATTTTCCAAAAAAGCAACTTCTTCCCCGGTAATGTCTTCAAAGCGATTCATCTGATTAGGGTTTTCCTGATAAGGGATAACATTCCATTCTATCCTTCGAGTTTGCCCTGATTCGTTGCCACACCACCTGATGTCTTGTCTGCCAAAAATAACAGCTTCTGGGGCTAGTTTTCTGATTAAGGTTTTCCAGGAGGAGTAATCATAGGTTTGGCCACCTTTTCTTTTCGGGTGGGCGCCATCAAACCAAACTTCTTTTATAGGACCATACTCGGTAAGTAATTCAAAAAGTTGATTAAGGAAATATTCGTTATAATCATCTACTTCAAATTCGAAAGTAGTTTGGTTTTCAAATGGCCTTCCTTTGACAGTGGCAGGGATGGTTCTTTTCGTTTTTTTACTAAGATTTCCATACAGACCCATAGGGTTTTCGATTTGGTACAAATCTGCAGGAGAAAGGTATACACCAAGGTCGAGCCCATATTTTTCGCAGGAGGCAGCGAGGTCTTTCAATACATCGCCTTTGCCATTTCTAAAACCTGTAGACATCAGACCATGTGTGGTGTACCTTGATTGCCATAATACAAAGCCATCATGATGTTTGGCGGTAAAGATCACCTTGGTCATGCCAGCAGCTTTCATTGCTTCGCACCATTGGTCCGTATCAAGTTCTTTTAAATCAAATACGGTAGGATCCTCCATGCCGGAACCCCATTCTTTGGCCGTAAAAGTATTTGGGCCAAAATGAACAAAACCAATAAACTCATCTTTAAGCGCATTGTATTGGTTTTCTGTCGGTACAACATGGGCAGCCTTGAGACGAATGCTGTCTTGGTTGTCATCCTTGTCAATGTCATAAGTTGATCTAGGTGCTAATAAAAGGTCCTTCTTAGAAGGACTGCAAGCAATAGAGAGGAGCAGGCACAGGCCTATCAAGATATTCGTAGGCTTCTTTGGGTCTAAAGGTGGTTTCATATTGGATGTTTTGTTATTTTTTTATATAAAAAACCAAACATAATAAAAAAAATTATTTTTCTGTAAAGGCTTTGGTTTTATATTCGGTTTTATTCCTTGGGGGGTAAATAATATTTTTCTACCTTGGGGTTGTGGAATAGATCGCCTCCCAATTGTTATTCGAAACGAATGAATGGATGAAAAGAAGGGAATATTGAACAGGGGAGTTCCCAAAGAAGTAAATATAAAATAGTAAAAAAATATCGACAACCATTCATATGTATTGGATTGAATAGTAGAAGATTAAATATAAATTCACTGATAAAGCAAGTACCTCTATAAATAAAATGAAAATGCAATTCAAAGTTTTTTTAGCCTTACTGTTTGCTTGTGTTTGCACTCAGTCTATGGCTCAGGTAATTGAGATTAAGCCCTATCTACAAGATGTAGAACCAAATTCTGCCATAGTAATGTGGCAAACTTCAGAGGGAGAGGAAAGTATTGTGGAATGGGGGACAAGTCCCAATTTAAGCAATACTGCTAGAGGAACAGCTGAGGCAATCAATTTTGATAAGGTCCAGGTTCATACTGTTAAAATCACCGGTCTAGATCGCTTTACTGAATATTATTACCGTGCTCGAACAGGAGATGTGGTCTCTGATATCTTTCAATTTAAAACACCTCCTTTTTCTAATGACGGTGAAGATTTTAAGATGGTGGCCATGAGTGATATGCAATATGATCACAATCAACCTGATAAATTTAGCGAAGTGGTGAACGAAGGAGTTATCGGTTACCTTGAAAAAGAGTTTGGTGGATCTTTGCCGGACAATTTGGCCATGGTGCTTATTCCGGGTGATTTGGTGCAGACAGGATCTGAATTTTATCAGTGGAAAGATCACTTTTTTAATCCGGCAGAGAAATTATTTTCTGAAGTGCCCGTATATCCTGTACCGGGTAATCATGAGCGGAATTCAGTGTATTACTTTAAGTATTTCAGTCTGCCAGAGAATGGTACTCCGGCCTATGCAGAACACTGGTGGTACAAAGATTATGGCAACACACGTGTAATTGGTTTAGATTCAAATGATGGTTACAGGGATTTAAGGGAACAACTTGATTGGCTAAAAGAACTACTTGCAGACACAGAGAAAGACGACAATATCGATTTTGTTTTTGCTCAATTGCATCATCCTTTTAAGTCCGAACTTTGGATTCCCGGCGAAGAGGATTTTACAGGGAAAATTGTGACAGAATTGGAACAGTTTTCAACCAAGACCGGGAAACCTAGTATCCACTTTTTTGGGCATACGCACGGCTATTCAAGAGGACAGTCTAGGGATCACAAGCACCTTTGGATCAATGTTGCTTCAGCTGGCGGAGCGATAGATAACTGGGGCGAATTTGAAGGAAGGGACTACGATGAATTTACGGTTACCCAAGATGAATACGGCTTTGTAATGGTATCAGTAGATGGAAACAGAAAAGACCCTAAGTTTACCATTAAGCGTATCAGCAGAGGTAATACGATAGCGCATAGGGAAAATGAATTGAGGGATAGCATTACCGTATGGAGAAAAGAGCGCAAACCATCTGCTCCCGAAGCTCTTTCTCCTTCTGGAGAGGGCGTTTCTATAAAGGGGGCTGTTTTGAAAGCTGGAGAATTTAAAAGCGAATTTACAGGCACCTTTCATGCCGCCTCCCATTGGCAGGTGTCAAAATCAGAGGATTTTGAAAATCTAGCTTATGAGAGCTGGCAACAATTTGAAAACTGGTATTATAAAGAAAATCGACAAAAGGACGATGACTTAACCGATGAAAAAACGGAGCGACTAAATCCAAATACTACTTATTATTGGAGGGTTCGCTATCGGGATCAAAACCTGAATTGGAGTGATTGGTCCAATGTGCGTACCTTTAAAACAGAATAGTGGTAATAAATCTTATATAATTAATCTACAGAAACAAGAAAATTAATCTGTCAATATTGTACAGAAAAGTCTATGGTAATAGCTTAAAAACCGTTTACCCAAGAAAATTTTTCATTTATTATAACCTCTTTTTCTTTGTTCAAAAATTCAATATAAGCCAAAGCTATAGGTGATAATTTCTTAGATTTTAGCCAAATTAAATTCCACTCTGTGCTTAATGGTAGACCCTTGACAGGGATAATTTGTAAGTCCTTATTGCTTAATTCATTCCCTATGCCTATAAGCGGCATGATTGAACACCCTAATCCTGAAATGACCGCTTGTTTGACTGCTTCATTGGAAGTCAACTCCATTTTTTTACGGGCTGAATAGTTGTTTTTTGTTATGAAAGATTCCATGGCATTTCGTGTTGCGGAGCCTTGTTCTCTAAAGATGAGAGGCATTTGTTCAAAAAGTTTTTTCTTGGTCAGGTTTTTCTTTACTTCTAATTTATTACTTGCGACATAGAAGAGTTTGTTCTCCATCAGCGCAATTTTATTGACCTTTAATTTTTTGGGAAGTACAGAAACCAAGGCAAAATCGACCTCGTTCAATTCTAAACTTCCCACCACACTCGATTTATTCGTTACGTCCATTGTCAAATCGACCCCCTCATTTTGCTTTATAAAACCTGATAAAAAATAGGGCATGACATATTTTCCAGTGGAAACAATAGAGATTTTTAGCCGACCGGAAAGTTGCCCGTTGTAGGCCAGTGTTTTGTAATTGATGGCATAAACCTCATTGAGAATTTTTTCTGCAGCATTTGCGATCTCCTTTCCAAAATCAGTGACATATAACTGTCTTCCTACTACCTCTGTGAGCGGGATTGGAAATTGATCTTGAAAATTTTTTAGCTGTATAGAAACGGCCGGTTGAGTCAAATGCAATGCCTCAGAAGCTTTAGTAATACTCTGTAATTCAGCTATTTTAAGGAATATATGGAGTTGATGTAAAGTATAATTCATTAATAATATTTATGTATAACATAACAAATATAAATAAAAATTAATGAATGTAATAGCCAATATTTGTGCTGTCAAAAGAAAACAAAATTATTGAAGTCATTAAAAATCAGGTAAAATGGAAACCAAAGAAACAGCACAATTAGGAAAAACTACACAAACAATCCAATTGGTAAAAGGTGAGTTTACGCCATCGGAAGCCACACATGTACTCATGGGTTTGATTGACGAAAAGATCAACTTTCACAAAATCCAGAGACTTCAAATTTGGGAAGGCAATCATGGGTCCAAGACAGATCAATTGGATGGTAGAATTCAAGAATTAGAATTGGAAAAAAAGAAGGCCCAGGAATTTATAAACATTACGAGAGGCCTTGGTCAAAAAATAAGCATTAATGGGGTTCTAAAAATTTCTGTTGCTTAAAAAATTCAATCAAGAGCTAAAAATTCACCTCATGGAAAATCCAACACTTTCAATTTTAGGACTACTTATTCTGGTATCAATTGATGTAATGTCTTATTACAGTCACCATTTGTTTTTAGATGCTGTTTTATCAAGCTTTTTCATTTTAGGAATGGCCTATGTGCACAAAACACTTGAAGGTAGTGTCGAAAGCAGGTCAAAAAAAGACCAAAAATCAGCTTGAAAACATTTGATGTAATTCTACCCAATAGTGGAAATACAAATAAAACCGAAAAAAACTTAGAAATGACACCTAAAAAGAATTTAGATTTAAGCAGTGCTCTAAAAGTTATGGGTACAGATACCGGCCAAAAAAAGCCATTCGCTGTTCGAATTGTGACTTTATTGTTATGGCTCTTGTTTATAGGAAACGCCCTATTCCTCCTTTTTAATTTCAATAAAATGCCTGATTGGACATGGGGGAGTGTTTTCAGGATCAATGGCTTTACCATTTTGATCTGGACTACTGTCAGCTTTTTTGGTGCCATCGTCAGCAGCTATGCGGGCACATATCTGACAGGATTTAAATTTCACTCCAGATTTATGTGGCTCTGTTTAAATTTTTCATTGTCCGTGATGTTATTGGTCATGGCCCAACATATCTTGCTTTTGATCTTTAGCTGGTTGATAATGGGGGGCTTAATGTCTCAGTTGATTGGAATAGACAAAAGCTGGGGGGAAGCTCGGGAGGCAGCTAAATTTACGCAGAAATACTTTTTAGCAGGGAGCAGCTTCCTGGCGGTAGGCTTAATCCCACTAGCATTGTATAGTGGCCAATATACAATCAGTGGCATAGCTGAAGTTGTTGCCGGCATGCCATATTATTTATTGCAGCTATCGGCGCTTTGTGTCATCGGGGCAGCCATTGTACAATCAGCCATGTATCCTTTTCATCGCTGGTTACTTTCCGCTATGACTGCACCAACTCCTGCTTCTGCGCTTATGCATGCAGGCTTTGTCAATGGAGCTGGTATTTTGTTGGCGCTTTTTGCCAGCCTGCTCTTTGCCTCCAATACTTTGTATATACTGTTTATTATCGGAGGATTCACGGCTATCATTGCGCAGTTTACAAAGTTGCTTCAAGTGAATGTCAAGCAAAAATTAGGTTGCTCTACCATAGCTCAAATGGGTTTCATGATTATGCAATGCGGTTTAGGATTCTTTAATGCAGCAGTGGTTCATTTAATTCTGCATGGGTTTTATAAGGCCTACTTATTCTTGTCGTCTGGTGAAGAAATAGCACAGTCAAAACCTGAGGAGCTAAAGCCATTGAGAATCCGACCACTTCAAGCCGTAATAGTTTTATTGTTTGGAGGGATGGGAGCGTTTCTATTTGCAAGTTGGACAGGGAAAGGACTCTTGCTAAATAGCGGCTTGTTGCTAACTCTCATTGTAGCCATTACAGTAGGACAGGCGACCTACAATATAGTGAAGGAGCAAAGCCTTTCATTACTGCAGAAAATAGTGGTACCACCCCTACTTTTTATCGCAGGAATAGGCATTTATGCTTTGATGTACAATGGGATTACAGTACTTATGGCCGACATGCCTATGGTTGCTCGGCCTTTGCCTTTGACTTCGGTACAAGTCATATTTGGTGTGATTTTTCTAATTGGGTTTTTCATTATGAAACTTGGGGTATATAAAAAAATTCCTTGGCTTTATGTGAAATTAATGAACCTGTCCCAGCCAAATAAAAAATCAGTTCTAATGTATAAATCAAAATCAATATGAACCAGTATCTATTAAGCAGTATTGATAAAGCCGCTGAAGTAATAGGCAAAACCTGGCCCTTGTATTCCTTCGTTGCTTCCAATCCTTTGGCAGGGTATGAAAAAGGGCCTTTTTTGGAAGCTGTAAGTGCAGCCCAAAAACAATTCAAAGCCAATGTTTTTCCAGCGTCAAAACTTTATCGCCAGGCTTGGGAAAAGGGAGAAATTGATTTGAAGGTTTTGGATCATCTTTTAAAAGAAAATGGTTTTACCAAACCTGCGGATGACTACCTTAAATTATTAGAGGGGCATCAGGTTTTGGAGGAGGTAAATGGAAACCACAATTTGGATCGTTTAACGGTAAAATGGTTGTCTGCCTTTATGGATGAAGGGCTTTCCGAATGGGAAATGCCTTATAAAAGTGAAGGTTTTTATACCGCATGGAGACTATTGGTTATCTACGATACAGAGCTAGGGACTACTTCGTTGAAAGACATTCCAAAAACTAGCGCAGCCGCATTGGGTGAATTATTAAATGGTTATCCTGAAAGTCAATACGTCGAAATATTTAGTCAGCATTTGGCAGCACTGCCCGGCTGGGTCGGATACATCAAGCACCGTACTGAATCCAATTCTGATTGGCAGCAAAACTTTCCGATAGATTTGATGGATTATTTAGCGGTTCGATTATGGATGGCTCAAAAATTGAATGTAACCCTACTTCCAGAAGAAACGGAAGCGAATACAGATGATTTTTTACTACGGCTCCAATTCATTTGGCTTCAAGCTTGGGAGAAAAGTTGGCAAAATGAATTGGTCTTAAGTATGGAGAATGGTGTCAATATTCCCCAGACCATTGATAAACCGATTGTCCCAGATGCTCAGATGGTGTTTTGTATTGATACCCGGTCTGAATTAATACGAAGACATGTAGAGTCCAATGGGAATTATGAAACTTTTGGATATGCTGGCTTTTTTGGAATAGCCATGGATTACCAAAGTCCGAAAGATGGCATCACGCGAAAAGCCTGCCCGCCAATTGTCTCTTCAGCCTACACTGTTTCGGAGTCGGCACAGGTGGATAAAAAAAGGCTGTTTCTCTCTTACGAAAAGAAAAATGAGCACTTGAAATTTGGCAATTATTTTCTTAAGCGAATGAAAAATATGCTGCCTTCAGCCTTTGGCTATGTGGAGGGTTCAGGCGTCTATTATGGGCTGTCCCTTTTGGCGAGAACATTAATTCCTGGTGCGATCTATAGAAAAAATCAACAGAATGTTTCTCCCATGGAGGCCACATGCCAACCAGATATCATAAACATTAGTCAAGAGAACAGGGATCTACCGGGTGTAACTTTGGAAGAAAAGGTTTCCATAGTTAAATCGGCTTTTGATTTGATGGGTTGGAAAGAATTTGCACCCTTGGTCCTATTTGTAGGGCATGGAAGTCACTCTGCAAACAATCCTTTCGGCTCAAGTTTGGACTGCGGGGCATGTGCGGCAAGTCCTGGTCGACACAATGCAAGAATGCTGGCGAAACTTGCCAACTTACTTCAGGTAAGAAAGGCATTGGCAGAAATTCATGGTGTTTTTATTCCGGAGAATACCCTGTTTTTAGGAGCCGAGCACAATACTACCACAGATGAAATTGTACTGTTTGATTCAGAAGCTCCGGAGACACATAAATTGCTTATAGAGGATTTGAAAGTTAACCTTTGGCGCGCACAGCAAAGCGCCACACAAAACAGACTTGGTACCAATGGCAATAGTCTTTCGAAGGCGCAAGAAAAAGCAAACAATTGGGGAGAAACACGACCGGAATGGGGGCTAGCGAAAAATGCAGGATTTATAGTGGGACCACGAGACTTGACCAAAAACACCAACCTTGACAGTCGCTGTTTCCTTCATTCTTACGATTGGGAATTGGATGCAACTGGCAAAGCCTTGGAAGGCATCATGCAAGGGCCAATGGTTGTGACTCAGTGGATCAATAACCATTACTATTTTTCTACTGTGGACAACAACACTTACGGTGGAGGTTCTAAAATCACCCACAATATCACTGGTAAATTTGCCGTGATGCAAGGTAATGGAGGTGACCTCAAAATGGGACTCCCGCTTCAATCTTTGTACAGTTCTGATCAGGGCATGTATCACCAGCCTTTGCGGTTGACCGTGATGATTCATGCTCCCATCAATCGAATAGTGGGTATTTTGGAGAGAAACAGTCACCTGAAATCACTTCTTGACAACGAATGGATTTACCTGATGGTGATGGATCCCGAGCAGAAAAATGAAGTATTTAAGTACAAAAAAACTTTAATATGGGAGTCTGCTTCTAGCAATAAAGCTAGTGGCGCCCAAAGAGCACTTAATACTTCAACCTTAACAGAACTTGCTGTATAAGAGGGTTGGAAATGAGGCGGTACGGCCTTTATTAAGTTGGAGGTCGTACTCCATCTCAACTATAATAAGCTATTAAAGATTAAATTAACTTTATCTCAAAAGTTAAACCCGAAATATGCAATAGACAATCTATTACGTGCTGAAATCGCTTCAAAATCAGCCACTTCGTTGCTGTTTTCAATTTCACCATAGCGGTGCTATGCTAAAATATCCAAACAGACTGATTTTCTTGCGATTGCAACACTTCCCGTAAACACGGGACAGGCTTCACCCCTGACTATTGGTCAGGACGGAGAAATCCTATTACATAATCCGGGTTCAATTATTTCTATTTGTATAAAATTTCAAGAAAAAGACAAAGATCTTGTTATTGAGCCATCTAAGGATTAGAAACCTGGCTTCACTTAGTGATTTAAAAATAGTGTAGTCGGGAAAAATGCCAGGGGGCAAAAATATGCTATGCTAAAAATCCCCTGGATAGCTAAAGTAGGGTTGGTATTAAGGGTTAAAAGGCAGGTTCTCTGGCGAATAAATGGTAACACTTCGCTTTTCTTCAGTGCGTGTACCATTTTGATCAGTGACGATGATAAGGAAATAATAAATGCCTTCCACAGCGTCTTCAGGTATGTCAAAGTGTTTGTGTACGTTGGAGTTTTTGGTTCCCTTGTATTCATCCCATGTTAGTTCAAAGTCCCAGTAAGCTTCATAGCTTTCTTCGTCTATTGGGTTGATTTGTATTTGTACTTGTTCAATTAATTCGCCGGCAAGAAGGTCTGCGTTCAGGTGAAAATCCTCACCAATCACCCCAATTTCATCATTGTTTAACCCGATTTCAACATTATCTATGCTGGGTGATGGCAGATTGGGTTCAGTATCTTCTTGGCATGAACCTAATGTTAAAACAGCTATAATGGCTAATAGGAAATGCTTGAATTCTTTTTTCATGGTTTGAATAAAATTGATTTAAATGTATTTCAGTGAAGCGAGTAGGTGTTTATAGCGCCGGCATATGGTGTTTTGTTGAAGGGTAAATTCGATAAACTACTCTGCAACAGCATTGCAAATATATGCCATATCATGAGTGAAACAATGTTGCAAATGGAATTTTTCAATTAAAAGAAATATTCCGCTTCAAAGCGGCTTAAAATCTTGTATATGCAATCCTATTGCATTATGTTTGTGCAATTATATTGCATTATTTAACCAGTAAAAATTATTGAAAATGAGAAGACTTAGACAAGCATTTATGATTCCGCTTTTGGCTTTGGCATTGTTTGCCTGTCAGGAAGAGGAAGACATTACCTTTGATCCCCCGGTGGTTTCTACCTTTGAAATGGGTGAGGGAAGCTCACATTCTACTACAGAACCGGTGGCCTACCGTGGAATGGATTTGCATATGGAGGCTACCATTCTTGCATACGCCAATGTTGAGTCTATTAAAGTGAGTATTCATGCACATGATCTGGAAGTGGGCGAAGGAGAAGTCGAGTGGGACTTTGAAGAAGTCTACACGGATGCTAAATATTTGGTAAAGAACCCTGAGTTTCATGAGCATATAGATATCCCTGCGACAGCTCCTGCAGGAGAATACCATGTAGAATTGGAAGTTACAGATGCTGCAGGTAACGTTACTGAAATGGAGGGGCATTTAGAAATAAGAGAATTGATTCATGTTAGTGGATTCGAAATGGATGCCGAAGTGGTAAGGGGAGAAGATTTCCATGTGGAGTTTTTAATTGGTGCAGCCAATGGGATTCATACCATTACTGTTGACATTCATGCCCATGGTCTTACTGCTGGTGCAGGAGAGGTGGTTTGGGAAATGGAGGAAGTTTTTGAAGAAGGATACCACGAGTTGTCTGAGGTCGAATTTCATGAACACATAGATGTTCCTGCCAATGTCACCGCAGGTGAGTACCATGTGATGTTTATCATTGAAGATGAGGATGGAAATGAAGTGGAATTTGATACACATATTGATGTGTTAAATGAATAAAATAAGGGTTGTACAATGATTGAAAAAGAGCCGGATTTATCCGGCTTTTTTTGTTTGAGATGTGGGAAAGTGATTTTGTCAGCATTGTGGCAGAAAAAAGGGCAACAATACCGCCAAAATCGGGATGTAAAACCTATCTAATTTCCAAAGGTGGTCACCCTTGGCTACAAAAATGCCATGCCTATTGGGGTTTTGGGAACGTAAAGGATTCTATAAAATGCAGGTAAAGCAAGATTGGAATGAAAGATGATTTTGTCAGCATTGTTGTAAAAAAAATGGCAACAATGCCGCCAAAATCAATTGACGATATATTCCGTTTGCCGTGGGTTGACACCTCACGGTTATTATTGTTGAAGCCCTATAGGCTTCTTTATTCGTTTAAATATGACGACTTACAGGCTATAATTATTTTATCCAATGAAAGATTTATGGTTAGCCTATAACTTCACAATTAACGAAACTTGGATGGACGCCCTTAGATGGGTTGAAAGATGATTTTGTCAGCATTGTTGTGGAAAAAGGGCAACAATACCGCCAAAATCGGAACGTAAAACCTATCTAATTTCCCAGGGTTGTCACCCTTGGCTACAAAAATGATACCCCTATTGGAGTTTGGATGTATATAAGATTAGGCCGGGAACTACTATTATCTAATGCTTGATTGGATAGATTGAGGACAATTAGAAGTTTTTTTTAAATTCCGATTTGAATATGGCCTTTAAAAATTATGGTGGAGGCTGAGCTGTAATTGGTTTTTGCTCCATTGGTCAGTCGATTGTCTCATGCCTCCCAGTTGAACTTTCAAGTCATTACTGATCATGTAGCCAAGGGCCACATAAAATCTGTTGCGGTCAAAGATTTCAACCGTATTTCCATTTCCTATACCTCTTTCGCCATTGATGAAAATTTCATTGTAAAGGGCCAGGTAGACAGTGTTTTTTTCCATGGCCGCTTTATTCAAGGCGATATTTAAAAATAAATTGTACCGAAAACGGGTTCTGAAGTCTTGGTTTTCTACAAAGCGCTGCTCATAGCGAAACCTATGGGTAGCATAAAATCGCTTGCCAAATTGAGAGGGGAACAGTGCTTCTTGATAGATCCTGCTCTCCATTGAAGTGCTTTTATCATCGCCGTAAACTCCCGAGGTAATATTGGCATAGCCCAAGGTGAATTTGATGTTTGTTTCCTTGGGCTGGTAAGTCAGCCCTCCCCGCAGCAACAATTGCTCAAGGTCTCCTCCTTTATTCCAGTTGCGGTATTGAATATCTCCTTGAAAGCCCCATTGACTTTCATTAAATGTAGTATTAAAAAAATACATGTACCAGGCCCCAGTTTTGTCCGTGTCTATTTGGGCTTTCCCAGTGAAGGGTACAAGTAGGGTAATGATTATGGGCAATAATAATAAACGCTTTCTCATTTTAGGGTTTAAATTGTGATGGTTGAGTTTTGAAACAGGAATTCTCTTATTTGAGCTATATGAAATAATAAAGATAGTTCAAAAAGTTGGTTTAGAATGCCTTCTGTACCTTAGAATGACCGATAAATGATCATTCCAGATGGCTTAATAAATTAATGGTCACCCCATTTGGGTCTTTAATAAAAAAGCGCCTCACGCCCCAGTCTTCATTAGTAATTGGGTATTCAATGGCTATTTTTTGTTGCATGGCTTTTTTATAATAAGCCTCAATGTTCGAAACTTCTATGGATAAGAATATAGCGGAATTATCCAGAGGGGAATTGTCCTTGTTTTGGAAGATTGAGATTTGAGCCGTAGGGTTTTCTTTAGAGACAAAGGTCAGCACCCAGCCCATCTCCATGGCCAATTCCATGTCTAAAAAATCAATATAAAAGCCTTTGCTTTTCTCCAGGTCATTGGAACACTCTGCTTGAACGATGATATAACAACCTGGCATAGCTTCCTTAGCTAAGTCCTAAATTATTGACGCAATAAATTTTTTTATGGACGCTATCTGTAATAGAGATCTTGTGGATATACCGGGCCGGATGGATTAAGTAGGTTACAGAAAAGTTGATTATATAAGCTGATAGGACTCCTTTCACTCGAATAAAACCATAGATGTAGATTTTATATAAAAAGAATAAATAGTTTTAAATAGCTGTTAATCAGCATTTAATATTGTTTTTTCAACCTGGTGAAAAAAGATTATTTACTTCCAAGTGGTCAAACAAATTAGGGGTGCTTTAGGTTGACTATGGGTGAAAAATTGTAGGGAGGGATATTTTATAATAACAATAATGCAGACATGTAATTTTAAACTGGCATAAAATTTATGCATTATGTAAATATAAATTATCAATTAATTAGGATTTCATCGATTAGAACATAAAGGTTATGATTACTACAGCTAATGTTTCGAATGTTGCCAGTAATATAGTTGCAACCATAGGGGAGACTCCTTTGATACGTCTGGACAAACTTTTTCCAGACAGCCATGCATCGTTTTATGGTAAATTGGAGGCCGCCAATCCTTCTGGAAGTTTGAAGGACAGGACTTCGATTTTTATCGTCAAAAAAGCACTTGAAGAAGGAAGAATAAATAGAGGGGACACCATTATAGAATCGAGTTCCGGTAATATGGCCTTGGGCCTGGCACAGGCATGTATTCATTATGGATTAAAGTTGATCGTAGTGGTAGACCCTAACCTGAACGCGCACACTGAAAAGTTATTGAAAACCTATGGAGCTCGACTGGAATACGTGAAAACGCCGGCTAAAAAAGGAGGTTTTTTAGCTGCCCGCTTAAATAGGGTGCAGGAGCTCCTGCAAGCCATACCCAATAGTTTCTGGACTAACCAATATGGGAATCCCAACAACCCTTTGGCACATCATAAAACCATAGACGAAATTATGAGGGACTTGGGTGGAGCCGTGGATTACCTCTTTGTGTCCACAAGCACCTGTGGTACATTGATGGGCTATGCCGATTATATCAAGGAGCATAATTTTGGTACAAAAGTGATCGCAGTGGATGCCTTAGGAAGTGTATTGTTCGGAGGGAAGGTGGCACCAAGACTTATACCAGGGCATGGGGCAGGTGTACAATCACAGTTTGTCGATACGGATAAGTTTGAAGGCCATGTGAAGGTCAGCGACCTAGATTGTATTGAAGGCTGCTGGTCCTTGCTAAAAAAAGAAGGAATACTCTGTGGAGGTTCTACAGGAGGAGTAATTGCTGCCATCGATCGGTACATCAAATACATCCCCAATTCCAGCAATTGTGTGTTTTTATTGGCAGATAGGGGAGAGCGGTACCTCGACACCATTTACAATCCGGACTGGGTATTGTCCAATTTTCCTGAAAGTGAGCCCATGCTAAAAACTTCTATTGGATGGTAAAGACGCGGGAGGAGAAAATGCAGGATGTTTCAAGATTTAATATTGCCATCGTTGGATTGGGACCAAAGGGTTTCTATGCTTTTGAGCGCCTGTTGGCACAGCTAAAAGCCCGTGAAATCCAAGAGCCTGTCGCAATACATCTGTTCAATCAAAATGAATTCTTTGCAGCTGGGAATGTTTACCGCCCTGATCAGGCGCCCTACCTGCTGATGAACTATGCGAATAAAAACATCAACTGCTGGACGGATGAATTGCCCACGGCCATTCTTGCCGACAGGTCTGACTTTGTCAGCTGGCTGCAAAATAAAACGGAGGAGCCGAATGAAGCATTGGAAGTAGATTTTGCTTCTCGGGCTACAGTGGGTAGCTATCTGATAGAGGGATTTGATCGCTTGTGCAAGAACTTGCCTGAGAATATACAGTTGGTGAAACATGTTGCGACGGTAAAGGATATTGAAAAACAGGGTGAAAAATTCAGGCTTTTTACTCAATTGGCAGGAGCAGATGAATTTCCTGCATTCAATAAGATTTTACTGACGACAGGACATTTGGGATGCGGGGCTGGATTTCTTGAGGGAAATCAAACCAGCCGTTTTATCGACTTTGTTTACCCTACTCATTTGGCTTTGGGACATATCGAAGCAGGAGCAAAGGTGGCCGTAAAAGGATTTGGTCTGACTTGTATTGATGCCATTCTAGCTCTTACCGAAGGAAGAGGAGGGAGATTTGCATTGAATGAGTCGGGTAAAGTGACTTATAAGGCTTCAGGAAAGGAACCCCACAAAATTTACCCTTATTCCAGAACAGGCCTTCCCATGATGCCACGTACTGGAGGGGCAGCAGACAAGAGCCCGCTTTATTTTCTTACGGAAGACCGTATTGCTTCGATCAAACGCTCAAAGCCTGTCTCTTTTGAAAAAACTTTACTTCCCTTGATTATAAAGGAGTGTATATTTAGCTATTACAGGGTGCTTTTCAGAAATAACCGGTGGAGATTGCTTTTCCTAGAAAAATATGACGGCATTCGTGAGCAAATTGAAGTTTTTCACAAATATCACCCTGAAGTGCAAAGGTTTAACTGGGAAACTCTTTTGGATCCTTTTGCCAATCAATCCACTTTGACGCATGCGGAGGTTTCTGATTATATAGAAAAACTGCTTTTTGAAGCCGAAAAGGGCCCTGAGGAAAGTCCTTTAAATGCGGCATTTGGCACTTGGCGCATGATAAGTGCGGGTTTCAATGAAATCTACAGTTTTGGAGGCTTGGATGCGGCTTCACACAAGTTGTTTGACCGAGACTATTTCGGCCTTTTTAACCGCATTGCCTATGGGCCTCCGGTAAAGAACATGAAGAAAATGCTGGCACTTGCTGAAGAAGGAATAGTGGACTTTGGATTTGTTCGAGTGGCGACTTTTGAAGTCGATGAATCCTCAGGCGTTTATGGCTTCCTGAAGGGTGAGAACCAAAAAGAGCAAGCCATAGACTACCTGATCAATGCTCGAATTCCCAGAAACAATGAAAGCGAAACACCCAGCCCCCTGTATCGTTCAATCTTGGAAAAGGGTATTGGAAGAAAATTCTTGAATGCCAGTGGAGGCACTTATACACCCGGTTGCATGGATATGGATGCAAGGGGAAGAATGATAGCAATAGATGGAAAGGTACAGGAAGGGATTGCGCTATATGGTACGCCTACAGAAGGGCTTACCTTGGACAATGACACCTTGTCGAGAAAACGAAATAATTTGGCTTCTCAATGGGCAGAAGAGGTTGCCATTGCCATTGAACTTAGAGAACCAGTAAACCAGTAGTAAACAATTGTATTGAAAATGAATCCTAACTATACCAAAGGTAATCCAAAGGCTGGGCTGACACCCATTACTTCCCCATGGATGCACCGTATTTTTGAAGACCAGAAAATCATCAGCAGGCTGATTGAAAAACATGGTTCGCCCATCAACCTGCACCATCTGCCCTCATTCTCCGATAATATCACTTCCATCAAAAAGCTTTTTGAAGCCTGTGGGTTAAAGCACCAAATTTACTATGCACGCAAGGCCAACAAATCCAAATCTTTGGTGAAACAGGCTTTGGAAGCAGGCATAGGTGTGGATACAGCCAGTCAAAAAGAACTGGAACAATCCATCGCTTTGGGTGGAAATGGAAAAAATCTGGTGCTTACTTCTGCCATCAAAACAAAGGCGCAATATGCATTGGCTATCAATGCGCAGGTACCCATTGTCCTGGACAATGAGGACGAATGTGAGCAAGCCCAAAGCATAGCAGAGGAACTGAATAAAAAAGCCATTGTAGGCATTCGCATAAGCGGTTTTACGGTAGAGGGAACCAAGCTTTACAGTCGTTTTGGCTTTGATATAACTGCCGTGGAGTCCTTTATTCTGGAAAATTTCGGGGAAAAAGGGCGTTTTAAAAACCTGTCTCTTCAGGGTTTTCATTTTCACCTGGATGGTTATTCTACCCTTCAGCGTGGCAAAGCCCTTTCCGATTGTATAGGTTTGGCCAAGCGACTCAGTGAGGCTGGTTTATCCATCGCTTTTATAGACATGGGAGGAGGAATATTGATGAACTACCTGGAAAGCGAGGAGCAATGGAAAGCCTTTGATCAGGCCCTGCAAGAAGGAGTGAAGGCCAATGACAATCCCCTAACTTTCAATGGTCATGGCCTGGGCTATGAAATGATCAACAATCAATTAACAGGCCAACTCAAAACCTATCCCTATTACAATCGCATCAATGGCACGACCTTTCTAAAGGAGGTGCTGGACTATAAAGATGCGGAAACCGGAGAGAACAATGCCCAAAGACTGAATGCCATGCAACTTGAAATTCGAATAGAACCAGGTCGCTCCCTGCTTAACCAAACGGGGATGACCATTGCCAGGGTAGCCCATAGGAAACAGGATGGCAGAGGGCAATGGCTGGTAGGATTGGAAATGAACATGAGTCAGATGATGAGTTCCAGTGAAGATTTTCTCTTGGATCCCTATGTGATGTATGCGGATAAGGCGGAGTCAAATGCACCTGTAGATGTGTTTTTCACAGGTGCTTATTGCCTGGAAAGAGATGTGCTGCTCAAGCGTAAAATCTCCCTACCCCAACTCCCTGCTATAGGTGATTTTGTTGCCTTTGTAAATACCGCTGGCTATATGATGCACTTTTTCGAAACCGAAGCCCACCTTTTCGAACTGTCCCAAAATTTAAGTTTTAGTAGTGCGGGGGATTTATCAGCATCTGATTTTGTGGAGGATGATTTGATTGGGTAAGTTTATTTAAAGGTTTGACTTTTCCACCTGTCCAACCATATTATTTTTTGATTTTTATGTAAAGTGTATGCGTTTAGCGCTTTAAAGTTGCGAAATTTAAGTTTTATTCGCATGTTAAAGTGATTGTTTCCAAATATTTTCCTGCCGTTTAAATAAAAGTGGCTTTAGGTTGCTTGAATTTTTGTCCTAAATAGTTAATTTGACATTTTAATAAGCTAAATGGGGTGGGTGTATAGTTGATATATAAGGAACTCAACTAGGAAATATAGCTATACCAATTGTTGAGGGCAATTAAAAAAACCGAATTAATAAATGGAATTACCTAAATATCACGAAACCTTTATGCCGATTTTGGATACGTTGAGTACGATTGAATCAATAAGCAGTCGAGAATTAGCAATAAAAGTTCGTGACAAATATTATTCGGGCTTACCAAAAGAACTTTTAGATAAGAAAACAAGTACTGGAGCCAATACTTTGATTGACCGAATACTTTGGGGAAAATCCTATCTGAAAATGGGCAAGTTTGTATTCTATCCCAATAGAGGAATGGTGCAAATCGGAGAAAAAGGAAAACAAGCTTTGGCAAGTAGTAAATTACTTCTGTCGGACTTACAAAATGACCCTGATTTCATTCAGCATCGCTCATCAGTTAAAAGCAAAAAAGATGACAAAGCAGAATTAGAAACTGTAGACGTTGACAATGCATCGCCACAAGACCTAATCGATACTGGATTTGAAACAATTGAAATAGAAGTTAAAACCGATCTTCTTGATAAACTTAAAGAAATTGACCCTTATTTCTTTGAAAAAGTGATTTTGATATTACTCAAAAGAATGGGGTACGGAGATTTTATTGAAACATCAAAATCAGGAGATGGGGGAATTGATGGAATTATAAACGAGGACAAACTTGGACTTGAAAAAATTTACACTCAAGCAAAAAGGTACAATGAAAATAAAGTACGTGAAAAAGATATAAGGAACTTCATTGGAGCAATGAGTGGAGACACATCAAAGGGAGTATTTATTACGACATCTACATTTGATGATTCAGCGATTAAAAAAGCGAGAGAGGCTCATCATTCGATTATATTGATTGATGGACCTAAACTGGTCGACTTAATGCACCAATACAATGTTGGCGTTCAAGTAAAAACAACCTATGAAGTGAAAGAAATTGACTACGATTTCTTTGAAGGAGAATAATTGACCTATGGGGAATAAATGGGGAATTCCAGTAGATGTAGAAATCTTTGTAAAAGATCGAGATAAAAACTGCGTTTATTGTAGAGTCGAGTTTTTAGAGAGCTATGATTCAAGAAAATCAAAACCGTCATGGGAACATATTGTCAACGATGTAAGAGTTAATGGAAAGGATAATATTGCTCTATGTTGTATTTCGTGTAATGCAAGTAAAGGAGCAAAACTAATTGAAGATTGGTTACAATCTGAATATTGTAAAAGAAAGAAAATAACAATTGACAACGTTGCAACTGTAGTGAAAGAAGCTATTGTCAATCCACCTGAAATAAAAAATAACTAGGTCCTCCAATTAAGCTTCAATGATTCGATTAAGGCTTTGGTTTATTGTAGTCCTGATCGATTGGGATTGTACTCCGCCTCTGGCCGCCTTTTGCTATGGGGATTGGGTTGCTTAAGGGAATTAGGTTGAAGCCTCCCTATTCTAGTGTAGCAAAAGTATTATCGATTCAACCCAATGTTAAATACGCAGATGACTTTGTATTAGTAAGCCTTAATTTTACTTCTACCCTATTATCTTTGAACCTTGATAGACTTCTAAAATGAACAAAACATATAAATATATTCTTGTCCTTCTTGTCTCGATAATCGTTGCTTATTATAATTCCGGAAAGGAAGAAGCTGAGCTTTCGGGTCTTATGCCTGTATCCAGAGTGGTGGATGGTGATACCTTTTGGGCTGAGGATGGGTCGAAAAAAGGAGTGAAAATTCGATTGATAGGAGTGGATGCTCCTTAAACAAGAAATGGGAATTATAAGAAAATAGGATTTTATGGACAAGAAGCCAAAGCTTACCTTACTGATTTATTAATCAATCAAGAGGTTTTGTTGGAATATGGTGTGGACAGTTTAGACCGATATGGAAGAACGCTTGCCTACGTTTATTTGTCGGATGGAACCTTTGTCAATGAGGAGTTAATAAAAAAGGGTTACGCAAGAGTATTATCGATTCCGCCCAATGTTAAATACGCAGATGCCTTTGTATCCTACGAACGTGATGCCAGAGAAAGTAATCGCGGGCTATGGCAAAAGGAATCTGAATAATCAATGGGCTTATAAGAATGTAGGTCAGCATTGGAGAAAACAAAGCATATTGATCGTATTGTTCTCTAAATTTTGGCTAAAGCCAGAAAATTCGATTTGACCCTATAAATGGGCTAAAGCCCATTCCTATTGAGTTGGTTTCGGTGGCTGAGCTGGCGATACCATAGGGCGGGAATTTATTTCTTGCGTTCTTGAACCCTAGATGTTTTAGTATTAATGAAATTTTAAAACTTTCCTATCAATGGGTTTTAGGTAAGCGTTGGTTATACTTAGAACTTATAGTGATCAGGAAGGATATTGACTAATGAAATGCTTTACAGTAATACCTATAATTTATTTAATAGGAAAATTATTATATAGCAGGATTGTCTATAGAATATTTCATAAACTATTTATTAGGGTGGTTTTTGTCTTGCGCTTTACTCTATATTAATTGTTTTTATTCTTTTTATTTATTATTTTCATTTTTAGGTGAATGCTTCATTCAAATTTTTTATAGTTTGAGGATTATGAAAATAGATAAATTGCATAGTGTTTTTTTACTGCTTTTTATTATTTATTGTATACCAGTAAATAATTATTACTTTTCTCAATTTCAACTATTTATTTTTCCTTCTTCACCAAATACAAATTCGATAATAAAGTTTACTCCTTTTTCACTTAATTATATTACAGGCATTTTTGGTTTACAGATTCTATTGCATTACGAATACGACTACCAGGGTCGTTTGAAAGCAATCAGAGATGATCAAGGTCAGTTAAAGGAACTTTATGAGTACAACTATCAAACAAGTGGATTAAACCCTTAAAGTGTATGAGCGATGGAAAAATTAATCTTATTTATTCTAGTAGTTTTTCATATCGCTGTAAGTCCTGTAGCTGCACAAAAGATAGAAGCAATTGATGCCCAAAACCTAATCGGATATTGGCAAACGGATTCTGTAAATCAGTTGTCAGCAATAAATTACGGTATATCGGCAAAAGGTTCAAAGACCAATAAGGCTGAATCAGAAGCAATGAAACAAGCCATTAAGTCCAGGTCATTTATTTTTTCAGAGGACGGAATCTTTACCGCCCAATGGGTATTGGGTAAAAGACAGCATATTGTCAATGGAAAATGGGAAATTGAAGGTACATCGCAGTTAGCTATTGAGATCAATGGGATAAAGACCAGTTATTCCCTTCGCGTTAACGGAAAAGATGGGATTTTATTGATACCAATGAAGGCGCGTCGTGGACAAATCCATGAGTTGTATTTTACTAAGAAGGATGGAAGATGAAGCCTTATGTCTTTTCACTTTTAATCTGTGTATGCGGGCAATATGTATTTAGCCAAGAGGTCACTCAGGTTCAGATAATAGGCCCGACCACTGTGAGTATAGGTGAAACAGCCCTATTTGAAGTTAATTTCTGGAATGGTTCCACTATGGTATATCCAAACAATGGGATTGGAAGTTTGTGGTCTGTTCCTGATGCAACGATCAACTATGAGACCTATAATTCCATAAGCCTGACTTTTAACTCAGCCGGTTCTTTTAACTTGACCTATCAGTTCATGACCTTTGATGGGAATTTTAATGACAACCTACAAATACGAGTACCCCACATAAACCCTTGTGAGGAAATAGAGGCTTCAGCTGAAAATGTTGCACGCTTTGAGAGTGGTTCAGTAGAACTTACAGCGTCTCCTGCACCTGCAGGTTTTGAATACCGATGGTTTGCTTCCGACCAAAACACTCAACTAGGGACATCCCAAAGTTTTACCACAGCTACGATCTCCGCAACGACTACTTACTACTTGGGATATGTTCATACCTCTTCCGGCTGTATGACACCTAAAGTACCGGTAAAGGCGATAGTTGCCAACCATAATTATGTGAAGAGATATACAGCGAAAAAAGCCGGGCTGAATGAAATGACAATTGTTTCGGCCAACTCAAACCAATCTCAAAAGCAATTCGCGTATCATGATGGACTTGGTCGCACCATGCAGACAGTGGGAAAAGAAGGTACGGTTTCGGGAAATGATCTAATCACCCCTAAGGTTTATGATAGCTATGGCCGTCAAAAATTAGAATATCTTCCCTTTTCCAAAAACAATGGAGCTAATTCAGGAGAATACCAACAATCAGCGCTTACTCAACAATATGCTTACTATTCCTCCCTATATGGAGCAAACCCCTCAGCCTATATAGAAAAAGAATTTGAAGCTTCCCCTTTAAATAGGGTCAATAGACAAGCCGCCCAAGGAAATGCCTGGCAAATGGGATCCGGTAAAGAGCAGAAATTTTCCAGAAGACCCAATACTACAGAAGAGGCCGTTCGGGTATTTACGGTAAATCAGAGTGGGCTTCCCGAAAGCAATTCAACTTTTCTTGCCAATGACCTTTGGGTAGAGATCACTGTCGATGAAGACGATAAAAGTACCCTCACCTACACGGATAAACTAGATAGGGTAGTGTTAAAAAAAGTGCAGAATACCGCTGCACCAACAGATGAAGGCCATTTGGGTTGGCTTTGTACCTACTATGTTTACGATGTTTTCTCAAGGTTATGCGTGGTTATACCTCCCAGGGCCACCCAAATTCTTGCCGATGCAAACTGGAGTACTGATATCAGTACCAATACAAACTTGGCGAAGGAACAATATTTTCGATACACCTACGATGGAAGAGGGAGGATGGTAGAAAAATACATACCCGGAAAAGGATTGGAATCTATGCTGTATGACAATCAAAACAGAATGGTAGGAGTTCAGGATGCCAATATGTCGAATGAAAGTCCAAAACAGTGGCTTTACACCAAATATGATGGACTTGGAAGAGTAGTGATGACCGGAATGACCAGCTCAAATGATGACCGGGCTACAATTCAAAACAATCTCAATGAGATGCCTTCAAATGAAGCCTCAGTAAAAGCCAATACAGCTAAGGTAAAAACAGGATCTAGAATTACTTCCGGTAAATACGATGGTTATCAGGAGTATGTAGCTGAAAAATCCATCAGCCTAAAACCCGGATTTGCTATGAAAGCCACAGGGAATCAAAATTTCACTGCTCAGATAGGAACAAGAAGTTCAGGCAAGGTGGGGGCTTGGCCTGCAAATGAAGACGATATACTTACTGTGAATTATTACGATTCCTATGAATTTCTTAGCGAATTCCCCTATGAAAACCCTGGTGCTCCTTTCTCTCTTCAGCCAACAACAAGGATTCATGGCTTACAGACGGGAAAAAAAGTGAAAAATTTGGAAAGCGGGGAATTTTATACCACCGCAATCTATTACGATGAGGAAGGACGAGTGATACAAACAATTGCTCAAGACCAGCTTGGGGGGACCATGCTGAATTCCACTACCTATAATTTTGAGGGTCAACCAATTCAGACATTGGTTTCAAGCAGTAGGGCTGAAATCCCCGATATTCTCCGAACCTTTACCTACAATGTCACCGGTCAAATTGCCTCGATAACACATCAAGTTGGCTCCGATCCTGCTATTACCCTTGCTGCTTATGCTTATAATGACCTAGGGCAGCTTGTTTCCAAATCATTATCGGGCCAATCAGCTTTCAGTCAAACCTATGACTATAATATTAGAGGGTGGTTAAATAGCCAGGGTAGCGATGAAATGGGGATATTCAAACAAAAACTCTATTACCATACCGGCAGCGAGAATAAATATTACAATGGAAATATAGCAGGCATCGAATGGGAGGGACAGGACGGAAAAGCGAGGAGCTTCGCTTACAATTATGACAATGCCAATCGACTGTTAGCTGCAAAGTTTGAAGCAGCAGGGGAAAATAACCATTATTCCCT